>NZ_JBSFJV010000059.1:0-52528 GCF_053598235.1 Kitasatospora sp. NPDC001159 | reverse complement strand
TGCTACGACCCCGCCACCCATCAAGCCAACAACAAGATCAACAGGCCCGCCGAGACGGCCCTGGCGGCATAGGGGTTGACTCAGGAAACTCATCGCACCTTCTCCCCCACCCAACGGGCCAGTTCCAGCGGGCTCAGTGCCGCCACGGGCATTCCGGCCGCGACCAGTTGGCCCGCGACCGCCTTGCAATAGCGGGCCGTCCCGGTGTCGTCCAGCGCCGCGCAGCCGAGCAGGTGCACACCGGAATCCACCAGCGCCCGGGTCTGGGCCAGCAGCCCGGTGACCGGGCCGCCCTCCTCGAAGTCGCTGACCACCGCGACCAGCGTCCGGGACGGCACCGTCACCAGCTCCCGCGCGTAACGCAGCCCGGTCGCGATGCTGGTACCGCCGCCGACCCGCACCTCCAGCAGCAGGCTCAGCGGATCCGCCACCCGCTCCGTCAGATCGAGGACCTCGGTGGAGAACGCGACGAAGTGGGTGCTCAACGAGGGCACCCCCGCCAGGATCGAGGCGGTCAGCGCCGCCCAGACCGTGGAGGCCTCCATCGACCCCGAGACGTCCACCACCAGGATCAGCCGCCAGTCGTTGGCCTGCCGCGCCCTGGTCCGGAACACCGGGCGCTCCGGCACGATCAGCGTGCCGGTGCCGTCCGGCGCGGGACGGGCGGTGGCGAGGTTGGCCCGGATGGTCCGGTCGAGGTCCAGCCCCCCGCCCGGGCGCCGGGACGGCCGCGGCAGGCTGATCCCGGTCAACGCCGGGCGCAGCCTGGTCGCCAACTCACGGCTCAACTCGTCCACCAGACGCCGCACCAGCGGCCGCAGCCGGGCCACCCGCGCCTCGGGCAGACCGCCCGCGTGATCGAGCACGGTACGCAACAGCTCGACGGACGGGCGGACGGCGGCCGGGTCGATCGCATCCAGGACGTCGGTCCGGCCGCTCGCGACGGCGGCCGCGAGGACCTCCTCCCGGACACCCGGGCCGAACAGCGCCTCCAACTCCTCGGCCCACTCGCGCACGCCGGGGAACGGTGCCTCACGGCCCCCTCCCCTGCCACTCCTGCCGTCGAGGCCGGGGCCGGAACCCTCGCCGTGGCCGCTGCCGTACAACTCGTCGAGCGCAGTGGCGAGTCGGGCGCAGCGGCCGCTCAGGCCGTCGTTTCCGGGGCGCCCGAGCAGCAGGCGCCAGCGCTCGGCGGGGGTGAGGGTGCGCCGCTCAGGGTGCGGCGACCGTTCGACGGGGACCGGGGCCGGCTCCGGCTCGGTGTGTCGGGGTTCGGGTGGCAGCAGGCCGCGACCGGCGAGCGCATGGCGGGCGACCAGGTCCGCGCGGACCCAACGCGCCACCAGGGCCGGGTCGGTCTGCTCGGGCAGGGCGGTGAGCCGGGTGCCCAGGCGTTCCTCGACCAGGATCAGCAGCCGGTCCCGGGCGGCCGGGCTGAGCGTGTCGAAGCCGCCGCGAAGTGCGGGCAACCGGTCCAGGAACGCGGTGTCCGGCAGCGAACCGACCCGCTCCAGCACGGGTTCCAGCGCCTCGGGCGCGCTGTCGAACAACCCCTCCGCCGCGGTCAACAGCCCGATCAGCGCTCGCCCGAGCACATGCCGCGTCCGCACGTCGGTCGCGCCGTCCACCCAGGACGCGACCCGCCCGCCGAACACCTCCGCCGGCTCCTGCCCGAGCAGCACCCGCACCGCCCCGGCCGCCCCGCGCACCAACGGACTCCCCCGCTCAGCGAGTTCGCCGAGCACATAGCCCAACCGGACCCCACCCAGGCGGTCCGCCCGCCGCGCCAACTCCACCAACGCCCGCGCGTCCGCCGGGTCGTCCGACCCGCCCATCCCCTCCAACTGCCGCACCGCAGCGACAGTCAGCACCTCCTGGGCGGCCGTGAACTGCCCGCCACCGGACGAAGGCGCGGCGGACGGCACGGCTCCCGACGGGAGCACGGCGACAGCCGCTGCGACCCCGGCAGGAGGCAAGACTCCGAGCGGAGGCGCATCAACAGGCAGCACACCCGCGACCAACGGCAACGCCGCAGCCAACACTCCGTCACCCGCACCCGCACCCGCACTCGCACCGACAGGCGCCAGGCCTTCGGCGCCGCCCTGACCGCTTGCAGGCGTCGCATCGACACCCGCGAGGGGCTCTGCCGCCGCGGTGGCACCCGGGAAGTGGCCGGCGGTGAGGCGGTCCAGGAGGGTGAGGGCGTCGAGGAGGTCGGGGAGGGTGGCGGAGGTGGGGAGGGTGGTGGTGAGTTGGGTGAGGCGGGTTGCGGTGAGGGTGGGGAGGGCGCAGGAGGCGGCGGCGGTGAGGCCGTCGATGATCTCGCGGGGGGTGGGGTCGTCGTTGAGGTGGGTGCGGAGGATGCCCTCGGCCGCCTGGTCCGGGGTGACGCCGCGGGTGGCGGCGACGGTGAGCATGGCGGCGGTGGCGGGGGTCCAGTGCAGGCGCCAGCGGGTGCCGAGGGTTTCAGTGCCGCCGGGGCCGGTGGTGGGAACGGGGTCGGCGTAGGGGACGCCGCAGGTGGTGAGGCGGTGGAGGAGAATCTCGCGGCGGCGGTCGAGGGGGCTGCGCAGCGGGTCGAGGCGCAGTTCCCGCGGGCCGGGGTCGGTGGGGCCGGGGAGGCCGAGTTCGGCGAGGAGGGCTTCGACGGCGGGGGTGAGTCCGCTGCGCGGGGCTGCGGGGGTGGGGCGGCCGGTGCGGGTGCCGATCAGGACCTCTTCGAGGGCCCGGGCGACGGCCCGGCCGCGGCCGAGGGGTTCGCCCTGGGCGAGGACGGTCTGGACGGCTTCGACGAGTTCGCCGCGGCCGGGGGCGGCGTGGCCGCGCAGGCGGGCGAGGTCGCCGGCCAGGCGGACGATCTCGCGGGCGTCGGCCGGACCGGAGGGGTGGTCCTGGGTGCGCAGGGCGGCGCAGATCCGGACGGCGGTGGCGGTGAGCGCCTCGGTGAGGCGCTCGGGGTCGCCGCCGGCGTCGAGGACGGTGTGCTGCCATTCCGGGTCGCGGATGCCCGCCGGGTAGCCGGAGCGCGCGTCGAGCAGCGGGTAGGTGTACGGGATCAGGGAGAGGACGTGTCCGGGGTCTTCCGGGCCGGGCGGTTCCTCGGCGGCGGTCGGTCCGTCCAGCAGGGCCGGGGCGTGGAAGGCGCCGACGACGACGGCGATCCGGCGCCCGCCGGCCGAGGCGTCCCGGATACGGGCGCGCATCCAGGCCTCGCGGCGCACGTCGTACGGGTCGACACCGGGGCCGTGTTCGGCGTCGTGTCGCAGCGCCCAGCCGACCAGGAGGGCGGCTCGCCGGACGGCCTCGGCGGTGGAGCCGGGCGCGGCGGTCTCGACCAGGCGGTCCCAGAGGTCCTCGTCGGAGTCCCGGCCGGTGAGGCGGTGGCGCAGCGCGTCGACCACCCCGGGGGCGTCGGGCCTTCCGACCGGTCGTGCGCCCCGGGCGGCGGCCCGGTGGGCGAGCGGGAGGTCGCAGGCGATGGCCTCGACGCCGTTGCGCCGGGCCCAGCGCAGGGCGACGAGTTCCGGGGAGAACTCGGCGAAGGGGTAGAAGGCCGGGCCGGTCGACTCCTCGGGGCCGACCGGGGCGGCCGCGAGGGCGACCGGGGCCTCGGTGGCGTCGTCGGCCAACCAGTCGAGCCAGGGCTGGAACTCGGCGGGCAGTTCGACCAGTACCGCCTCCGGCCGGGCGGCGTCGAGCAGCGCGGGGAGGACCGCGCTCAGGGACGGCGCGTGGTGGCGCACGCCGATCAGGTAGGGCCCGGGGCGGTCGGTGCCGGAGCCGGCCAGCCGCTCCGTCTCGGTCCGCACGTCCGGACCGGCGTCGATCGCGCCGACGCCGTCCGGGGCTGGCTTCACCGCGCTGCTCGTCATCGTCAGGCCTCCAGCGCCGAGCGGAGGTCCCACAGGGTGCGCCAGGTGGCGGCGCCCTGTTCTGCGCGGCGGCGGACCGGGCCGTCCCAGTAGCCGAGCAGGCGGGCCGCGTCGGCCGGGTCGTCCTTGCGGACGACGCCGAGGAGTTGGCCCGGCAGCCGGCCGAGGAGGTCGCCGCCGTCGGGCAGGTAGGCGGCGGTGACGCCGAGCGCGGTAGCGACCGAGACGGCTTCGGCGGTGCTCAACAC
The DNA here is from genome assembly GCF_053598235.1 of Kitasatospora sp. NPDC001159. Taxonomy (NCBI): domain Bacteria; kingdom Bacillati; phylum Actinomycetota; class Actinomycetes; order Kitasatosporales; family Streptomycetaceae; genus Kitasatospora; species Kitasatospora sp. NPDC001159. The sequence goes on along the minus strand of NZ_JBSFJV010000059.1, from coordinate 48,408 downwards.
GGTGGAGGGGCGCTCGACGTCCCAGCCCTCGGTGGAGCGGCCGGTGCGCAGGTCTCGGAAGGCGGTGACCAGGGCCTCCAGGACGGTGTCGTCCACGGCGTAGCCGGCACCGGCCCGCGCGACGGCGGCGGTGGACTGGCGGCGGACCAGCTCGACCTCGGCGGCGAGGCTGCCGATCGGGCCGACCGTCTCGAAGTTGAACCGCCGCTTGAGGGCCGCGGACATCTCGCTGACGCCCTTGTCCCGCAGGTTGGCGGTGGCGATCAGGGTGAAGCCGGCGGCGGCGTGCAGCTGACCGTCCGGGCTACCGGCCAACTCGGGTACGGCGATGCGGCGTTCGGAGAGCAGGGAGACCAGGGCGTCCTGCACCTCGGGCAGGCAGCGGGTCACCTCCTCCACCCGGGCGACCGCCCCGGCGGTCATCGCGGTGAGCACCGGGGAGGGCACGAGGGCCTCGCGACTGGGGCCCTTGGCGAGCAGCAGGGCGTAGTTCCAGCCGTACTTGAGCTGGTCCTCGGTGGTACCGGCGGTGCCCTGGACGGTGAGCGCGCTGGTGCCGCAGACGGCGGCGGCGAGCAGTTCGGAGAGCATGGACTTGGCGGTGCCGGGCTCGCCGACGAGCAGCAGGCCGCGCTCCCCGGCGAGGGTGACGACGCAGCGTTCGACCAGCGCGCGCTCGCCGACGAACTTCGGCTCGATGGCCAGGCCGCGACGCCCGGCCTTGAGCTTCTCTCCGTCGCTGCCCATGACGAAGGTGACGACGGCGCGCGGGGTCAGGCGCCAGCCGGGCGGGCGCGGGCCGCTGTCGTGGGCGGCCAGGAACTCCAGTTCGGCGGCGTACTTCTCCTCGGGCGGGACGATCTGCCGTACGGGGCCAGTGGTGTGGGGGCCAGTGGTGGTCTCGGTGGCAGTCATCGGCGGGCCTTCCTGCGCTTGCTGGTCTGGAGCTCTTCGTAACCGGGGGCGTCGCCGTCGAGGGTGCGCTGCCACGCCTTGGCGAACAGCTCGGGGACGGTCAGCTGCGCCAGCACCGGCCGGTGGTAGGTGGGCAGTTCGTACAGGGCGGCCTTCCAGATCTCGACCGGCAGGGCGGGGGCCTTGGCCTCCAGCCAGCCGCCGGGCAGGAAGAGGCTGCGGCCGGCCCGGGCCCGCTTGGCCTCCAGCACCAGGCCGCTGACGGCGAGTTCGGCGCGGGCGCGCTTGAGCCTGGCGGGCTTCCAGCCGGTCCAGCGGGCCGTGTTGCGGTCGGTGGGGTCGGGCAGGGCGAGCAGCTGGAGGTAGAGCGCGGCCGCGTCCTCGCCGAGCCCGTGGGTGATCGCCGCCTCGGCGACCAGGTCGGGGACGGTGAGCTGCGGGTTCTGCAACCAGGCCGGGCCGTCGGCCGCGGTGGCGATGGTGGCGGCAGCGACCGCGAGGCGCTCCGGTTCGCCGCGCAGGATGCACTCGATGGCGGCCCGCCCGCTGTCGAACCAGTGGTTGCTGCCCAGCCCGCCGAGCAGGTCGAGCACCGGGTCGTCGGGGCCGGTGAGTCCGGCCGGGCGCAGCCAGACCCGCTCGTACTCCCCGTGGTAGGGCGTCAGGACGACGGCCTGTCCGCAGCGGACCAGGCCGTCCCGGTCGGCTCCGCCCTCCGCCGGCAGGCCGAAGTAGGTGCGCACGAGTGCCGACATCGGCCCGCCCTTGGGGGCATAGACGAGGTGGAAGTCGAGCAGCAGTCCGGGGTCGGTGAGGCGGGTCTGCAGCGCGGCGGCCGCCCGGGGCAACAGCGCACGCAGGGGACTGTCGGCGGACAGGTGGTAGGCGAGCCAGCGCAGGGCGTCGAGGGTCTGGTGGAGGGCGCCGGCGTCGGGTACGGCGGTCGGGTCCTCGGCGAGCAGTTGCGGCGTGCCCTGGCTGGCGTCGCCGAACTTGAAGGCGGTGGTGCCGGTCAGCCAGGGGGTGTGGGCGGGGTTGAGCACCGCTTCGATGCGGCTGATCGGCACGCCCTTGACACCGGCCTGGGCGTCCTCGGGGAGGGTGACGAGCCGGCCGAAGTGGCGGATCCAGGCCTCGGCCCCGGCGGCGAGGTCGGGGCCCTCGGTCCACAGTCGCTTGGGGTCGTCGGTGGGCAGCAGGGCGCCCCAGACGTCGGCGAGGGCGTTGTGGTCGTGGCCGCGCAGCCAGTCGCGGGCGGCGATGACCTCCGCGGTCTTGAGGCCGTACTCGGCGGGCACGGCGGCCTTGCCCCGCTGGAAGAGGGTCGGCGGCGGGCTGAGCAGCAGGGCGGCGCGAGTGGTGCCGATGCCGGTGAGTTCGGCGAAGGCGGCGGCCCGCTCCGGGGCCCAGGGGACGGCGCCGCGCAGGGCGGCGACCCGCCAGAACTTGGCGATCCAGGCGGCGCTGACCCGCTCCTCGGTGCCGCGCTCCTCGACGGTGGTGAAGTGTGCGACGGGGCCGAACTTCCCGCTCGGGTCGTGGTCGGCGGCGAGCCACTGGACCGTGCCGTCGACGCTGTGGCTGCGGTGGCCGAGGATGACGACGGTGCGTTCGCCGTGGCGCAGCACCTCGCCCTGGCGGAAGGTCACCGGTCCCGCGGTCTTGGCGCGATCGTCCGTCTCGGCGAGGACGATCTCGCGCAGGGTGGTGCCGCGGTCGGCGAGCGGGCCCTTGGTGAGCTCGCCGAGCAGCAGGACGAGCGTGGAGCGGTGGGCCGGTTCGGTGAGCGGGGCGGTGATGGCGTGGGCGAGGATGTCCAGCCGGCCGAGCAGGTGCAGCCAGCCGTGGTTGGCGTCGCCCCCGCGCAGGGTGACGGTGGCCGGGGTGCTCCAGCCCTCGCCGCTCGCGGCGGGCGGGGCGGCGAGCACGCCGCTTACGGTGCGCAGGTTGTTGAGCACCCAGTAGCGGTCGTCGGTGCCCCAGCTGCCGCCGAAGCCACCGGTTCCGGGCAGGACGGCGCCGACGGCGTCGCGCAGTTCGTGGTCACGGCCGTGGGCGGGCCGGTACTCGGCGACCTCCGTCGTGCTCGGGCTCTCGGCCTCGGGCTGCGGCACGAAGCGGGCGATCCGGTCGAGCAGGTCGGCGGCGGCGCGGGCGAGCCCGGCGACGCCGGCCAGCAGCAGTGGGTGGCTGATGCCGGGCAGCAGCTCGCCGACCGCCCGGACGGGCAGGCTGCGGCGGGCACTCTCGTGCTGGGCGACCTGACGCCGGACGCCCTGGACGGTGATCCAGAGTCGCTCGTCCTCCGGCTTCGGCTGGACGTCGACGGGCCAGGCGGCGTCGATCAGTGCGGCGGCCTGCTCGGCGTCGACGGTGCGCAGGACGCGCGAGCCGGCCTCGTCGCGGGGCCGCAGGGCGTGCCAGTGGTCGCGTGGCGGGACGAGCAGGGTGCCGGCGGCCGAGAGCCCGCCGGAGCGGCAGGAGCGCAGGTCGGCGGTGCGGTCGCAGGTGTCGGCGAGGTCGGGCAGGCAGAGGGAGAAGGAGTCGCCGGTCGGGTCGACGACGACCGGGCGGGCGTCGCCGGGCAGGGCGAGTCGGCCAACCGGGCCGTAGACCCGACGGTTGCCCGTCAGCGGCAGGACGATGCACTGCCCGTCGGCGGTGAAGGTGGTGACGGCCCGCCCGGGGTCGATCCGCTCCCAGCTGCCGAGCACCGTGCCGTCGGTGCCGAACGGGGTCTGCTCCAGGCCGGGCAGCAGCGGCAGCAGTCGGGGGCTTCCGTCGGCGAGTCGGCCGGCGGCGGCGGTGGCGGCGATCACGGGCGGTTCGGCGGCACGGCCGAGGGTGCCGGTGAGCGGGTCGAACTCGTGCAGGACGAGGCCCTGCCCGCCCGGGCGCGGCGTCCAGTAGCCCGTGCCGTCGCTGAGGACGCGGTGCTCGGCGGGCAGCCGGGTGTCGCCAGGGTGCAGCGGGCGCTCGCCGGTGGTGCGGCCGCCGCCGGGCAGGGGGAGGGACGGGGCGGCCGGCCGGCGTTCGCCGTAGTGGTGGCCGGCGATGATCTCGCCGCCGAGTGCGACGGTCTCGTCCGGACGGCTGGACCAGTAGCCGACCTGCTTGCCGTCCTGGTGGTAGGCGACCAGGAGTTCGCCGTCGACGAAGCGCAGCCGGGGCCGGTTCCACTTCTCCAGCTTGGGCAGGCGCAGGGTGTGCTCCAGCACGATGCCCTGGGGGCCGACCACCACGGCCTTGTCGAGGTGGGCGAGGATCAGGTTCGGCCAGGCGTCCTCGACGATCAGGCCGGTCAGGCCGGTGGTGCGGCAGCCGGGGGCGTCGTTCTTCCCGCCGGTCTCGGGGGTGTTGGGGTCGGCCGGGTCGGCGAGCTTGGCGAGCGCCTCTTCCAGGGCGGGCCAGCCGAGTTCGTCCAGGATGCCGGCGCCGAGCGCCCGGGCGAGCAGCGCGGCGACGTCGAGGGCGGCGATCCGCTCGGCGGCGGCCGGGGCGACCTCGCGGATGGCGGTGCGGTACTGGGTCAGCGAGCGGACCAGGTCGGCGGCGCCGGCCAGGCCGCGGGCTGCGGCCAGTTCGTCGGCTCGGTCCTCGGCCCATTCGGCGAACAGCTGGCGCATCAGCGGCAGCGCGGGCACCTGGCGCTTGACGGCCGTCTGCCACGCGGGCGGGGTGGCCTGCCGCAGCAGCGGCCGGAAGCGCGGGTCAGCGGCGACGGCAGCGAGGCGGGTGCTGTCGGAACCGCACTGCTCGACCCAGCCGCGCAGGTCGGGTTGGTCCCCGGGCGACGGGTCGGCGACCGGCACGCCGGCGGCCAGCAGCACGTCCAGCAGGTCGAGTCGGGTGTGACTGGCGCGGATGCCGGTGAAGAGGTCGACCGGGACTGCGTCGGCGCGCAGCCGCTCGGCCATCCGGCCGGCCATGGCGAGGGTGGCCGGGCAGCTGGGCCGGGCGCGCCAGCCGCGGGCGAGGTGGTGGCACCAGCGCTGGAGCCAGGCGGCGGCGGGCTCGGTGCCGTCCGCGCGGGGGCCGGTGAGCAGCTGCTCGGCGCCGGTCTCGGTGAGGACCTCGAGCCAGGCGGTGTCGTGCGGGGCCGCGTCGGAGCCGGCCGGGTCGGGCAGCAGCTCCAGCAGGCGGGCCCGGACGGCGGCGTCCTTCCGGCCGAGCGCGACCAGCGGGCCGTGCCAGGACTTCCAGAAGGCGGCGGGCGCCCGGTTGACCGCCGGTGATTCCAACAGCTCGGCGAGCAGGGCCTGTTCGTGCTCGGTGCGGTCCAGCCCGGCGGCCCGGATCAGCGCGCGTGCGTCCTCGGCGACCCCGGCGTACGGGGCCATGCCGGCCGCTGAGCGCTCGGTGCACAGCTGGCGGAAGCGCTGCCAGGCGGTCAGCGGATCGAGCCGCTGGGCGAGCTCCTTGACGTACTGGCGCAGGGACTTGACGGTGAGCGCGCCAGCCAGGGCGAACTCCAGGAAGACGGCGCGCAGCCGCTCCTCGTCCACGGTCAGGCTGTGGGTGCGCTCGGCCTCGCGGGCCTTGCCGAACCAGGCGGCGGCGTAGGTCTGGTTGCCGTGGGTGAGGAAGATCCGGCCGACCTCCTCGCAGAAGGTGGGCAGGAAGTGCGGCACGGCGCGGCCGAGCCTGACGGCGAGCTCCTCGAAGCCGTCCTTGGCGGCGCCGGGCTTGGACCCGGCCTGGCGGGCGAGCCGCTCCAACTCCTTGACCAGGGCCAGCGCGTGGTGTCCGTTGGCGGGGTCGTGGACCAGCGCCCAGGCGGGGAAGCCGAGCGCCTCCTGGCGGACCTGGCCGACCTCGGCGGGCTCCCCCTCGGGGGCGAGGCCGAGGAACTCCAGGGCGAGGTCCTCGGCCCGGCCGAGCGCGCCGGGGATCAGCCGGACGATCCGGCGGCCGTCCAGGGCTGGGTGGGCGTAGGCGCGGGCGGTCAGCACGTCGGCGGCGCTGCCGGGGCGGCCGGCGCCGGACAGGGTGCCGGGCGGGAGCACGGCCCCGGCGTCGAGCAGGGCCTCGGGCGTCGCGGTGCCCTGGTTCGGGACGGTGGTGGTCATGCGGCTTCCTCCCCTTCGATCGTGCGGCCCGCGTACAGGGCGGCGGCCATCCGCATGCCCTCCGACCAGGCCACCGGACCGACCTCGGCGAGCGGCAGGGCCCTGCCGTCGGAGCCCGCCCAGCTGAGCGCGCCGGTCTCGCAGGCGTCGTACTCGTAGTAGTCGCCGACCCATACCCGGGCCTCGACGGCGCGGCCGCCCTCGGTGATCGACTGCACGGCCGAGCCGCCCCGGACCCGGCAGCCGAGCCGGTTGCAGCGGCCGATCAGCTCGCGCAGTTCGCGGTAGCGACCGCCGGAGTAGGTGGTGACCTCGCTGCTGGCGGGCACCTCCTCGGGCCGCTGCCAGACCTCGCGGTAGAGCTGCTGGACGCGCTGGGTGACGCCGAGTTCGACGGCGAACTCGCGCAGCTCGTCGAGGTCCTGGAGCAGCACGGGGTGGGGTATCAGGATCTCGCCCTCGGTGAGGCGCACGGTGTCGCCGTCGAGGTCGACCAGGCCGAGGCCGCGCTCGGGGTCGGCTCCGCGCAGGAATCCGGCGACGGCGCCGTCCGGGCCGGTGACCACGAGGTCGCGCAGGACGACCTGCCAGGCCTCGTCCGGCCAGACGGCGGTGATCACGGCGGCGGGCACCGGCAGCGAGCGCACCATCCACCGCTCGACGTCCTCCTGGCAGCGCCGCTCGTGCGCGGCCAGCCACTCGGCGAGCTGCTTGAGCTGGGTGACCACCGGGTCGTCACCGAGCTTCGACGGCAGGGACTTGAGCTCGCGGCCCGCCGCGTTGCGGCACACCACCTTGCCCTCCCCGTCGAGCGCGACGCGGTACCCTCCCGCGCCCGTCTCCACCCATGCCACGGCCGTACTCCTCCCACCGGGAACGTCGTTCTGATCGCCGTCTGACCAGCGATGCGAGGAACGTAGCGAGGGGCACTGACAACGCGACGGGCGGGGTGGGAGGCGGGCGGTGGGGTACAGATTTCAAACCACTCGAACGGGCGGCCGAGCGACCGGGGAAGGGCAGGAGCGCGCAGCCGGGCGCCCGCCGCTCGCCGCCGAACAGCTGCGCCCGGCCCGCGTCTACCTCGAAGTCGGCCTCCAGGAGTGGATACTGCTCGCCCAGAACCGCCACCTGCACGATGCCCTCACCGCGCGCGGCTACGACCTCGAACGAGATGTGTGCCGTACCCGGCCCGCCAAGACGACGCACTGGAGGTGACGTCGTGGCTGCCGGTGCACCGATCGCCCGCCCGCTGGACGTGCGGTGGATCCACGGGTCCCCGTCCGCGAAGCACAACGCGGACCCGGACATCCAGGTCCACCCGTACGACGAGAACACCGTGATCCTGCGGCAGAACAAGGCGGTCCATTACGAGGCGCCGTTCCTGCTTCCTGCTCTTCGGGGCGGATCGGGCGGTGCTCATCGACACGGGGGCGACGGCCGAGGCCGAGTACTTCCCGCTGCGCGCGACGGTCGACGGCTTGGTGGCCGATTGGCTCACCCGCAACCCCCGGGACGTACCCCCTGCTGGTGCTCCACACCCACCCGCACGGCGACCACATCGCCGGCGACGCCAGTTCGCCGACCGGCCCGCGACCACCCTGGTCGGCGCCGATCTGCCCACGGCCTGGGCGTACTTCGGCTTCGACCGGGCCCCCGAGGCCACAGCCCACGTCGACCTCGGCGGCGGACGGGTGCTGGAGTGCCTGGCCCCCCCGGGACACCACGAGGCGGCGGTCACCTACTACGATCCGTGGACGGGCTTCCTGCTCACTGGCGACACTGTCTACCCCGGCCGGCTCTAAGGAGGTGAGCAGCGTCCGCCGGGTGCCGTCGACGGACTCGATGTCGCGGATGCGCAGTTCACGGTCGGCTGCGAGCAGGCTGCCGCCCGGCAGGTCGTCGTAGGTGTCGCGGTAGACCTCGGCGCGGCCGGGGCCGTAGGTGCCTTCCAACGTCCGGAGCATCAGGGAAGGTCGGCGCACCAGGGCCTTCAGTTCGGCCTCGATCATCCCGCCACCTCCGGAGTCGACCGACCGCGCGGCGAGACTACCGGTCCTCGGGCAGGTTGCTCGCGTAGATCCAGTCGAAGCCGTCACAGCCCGGGCCGTCCAGGTGTTCGGCCCGGCGCAGGCCGGCGCGCAGGGCGACGTGCTGGGAGGGGAGGTTCTCGGGGCGGATGCGGGCGATGAGCGGCAACTCGGGTACGGCGGAAGCAGACCACGCCACGACGGCCGTGGCCGCCTCGGTCGCGAAGCCCCGGCCCCACGCGCGGGGGTCGAAGCGGTAGAAGAGGTTGAGGATCGGCCGGCCCGCCAGCTCCATCGGCTTGATCCCGCAGAAGCCCAGCACCGCCGAGGCGCCGTGCGCGCGGACCGTCCAGTAGCCGTAGCCGCGTTCCTGCCACAGGGCGTCCCAGCAACCGTAGCGTTCCTCCGCCTCCGCCCGCGAGGCGAGCGCGTCCGAGGGGTTGTGGGCGCAGGCCGCCGGGTCGCGGTGGATCGCGAGGACGGCGTCGACGTCACGAACCGTGGGGCGCCGCAACGACAGCCGACGGGTGGTCAGTTCCCCGTGTCCGCTCATCCGGTGATCGTACGAGCCGGGTCAGTGCGCCGCCGCCGGGGGTGGGGTGAGCCCGGCGCAGCCGCGGAGGCCGTCGCGGCGCTTGAGGGCGGCCTCGGCGGGGGCGCCGGTGACCGGCTGGGGGATGCCCTTGTCGTCGATGGTGGCCGGGGTGAAGGCCTCGCCGGTCACCTTGCCGTCGGCGGTGAGGGTGAGGGTGGTGACGCCGGTCTCGTTGGAGTTGGGGTAGTTGGAGGTGCCGTACCAGAGGAAGTTGCCGAAGCCGTAGCCGACGTAGGTGGTGCCGAGCATGCCCGAGCCGACCATGGTGTGGGCGTGCGTGCCGACCACGGCGGTGGCCCCGGCGGAGGCGAGCTTCTTGGCGACGGCGGTCTGGGCGCTGGTCGGGCAGGCCTTGCCCTCCTCGCCCCAGTGCAGGTAGACGAGCACGACCGGCGCCTGCCGTTTGGCCGTCTCCACAGCCTTGACCAGCGCGGGGACGTCCAGCGCCGAGGCGATGCCCGGCTTGTCGGCACCGGCCCGCCACTTCTGGTTGGTGATGTCCTCGACCTGGCTGGCGGCGACCACCGCGACCTTCGCCCCGCGCACGGTGGTGACGTACGGGGCGTACGCCTCCTTGGCGTTGTGCCCGACGCCGAGCACCGGGATCGGCGAGGAGTCCTTGGCGGCGAGGGTGTCGGCGAGGCCGTCGGCGCCGAAGTCGACGGCGTGGTTGTTGGCCATCGAGACGATGTCGACGCCGGAGTCCTTGAGCACGGACAGCGCCTTGGGCGAGGTGCGGAAGGTGTACGTCTTCGGCTCCGGCGCGCCGCGGCCGGTGATCGCGGTCTCCAGGTTCAGGACGGACAGGTCGGCATCGGCGAGGGTGCGGGAGATCGGGCCGAGCGCCGGCTCGGGCGGCTGGACGGACAGCCGGGCCTCGGTGCGGCCCTCGAAGTGGACGTCCCCGGCGAAGGCGACGGTGATGCTGCCGTCCGGCCTGGGCGCGCCGCCCTTGGTGGGGGCCGGCACCGGCGCCGCCGTACCGGAGGGTGCACCGGCGGTCGTGGAGGGCGCAGCGGCCGCGGCACCCGAGGTGGACGCCGGGGCGGGAGCCGGGTCGTCCGGCCCGCAGGCGGCGACGGTGGTCAGCCCGACGAACAGCGCGACGGCGGCCGCGGCACGGCGCATGAGTGGTTCCCCCCGAGGACGACGCAAGAGCGGTCAGCCTACGCCACCGAATCGCCACCGCTTGAGCCCGCACCCACAACATTCCGGACACAAAGGCGCACCTATGGTCTCCACTCCCGCCCCGCCCCCTGGCCCGCCCCACTGGCCCCCTTGGCCCAATCCCCCGGGTCCACCCGGCCACCGCGTCCCTGGCGCCCCGGCCGGGCGGCGCGCAGCGTGGAGTGGAGGCGGCCGGTTCACACCGGAGGTGGTACGTGATGACCAGCAACCAATCCGCCAGCGACGGACACCAGCGCGTCGGCAACCACCCCGCCCCCGGCCGGCCGCGCCGGATCGTGGTCGGGATCGACGGGTCGCCGCCGTCCAAGGCGGCGCTGCGCTGGGCGGTCGGGCAGGCGGTGCTCACCGGGGCCACGGTGCACGCGGTGGCGGCCTGGGAGTATCCGTCGCTCTACGGCTGGTTCGCGCCGATGGTGGACGACGGCTTCGAGCAGGCCGCCCGCCGGACGCTGTCCGCCGAGGTCAACGAGGTGGTCGGCCTGGAGCGTCCGGTGAAGGTCCGGGAGAGCCTGGTGCTCGGCCACGCCGTCGAGGTGCTGCTGGAGGCGGCCGAGGACGCGGACCTGCTGGTGCTGGGCAGCCGCGGCCGGGGCGCCTTCGCCCGGACGTTGCTCGGCTCGGTCTCGACCCGCTGCGCGGTGCACGGGGTCTGCCCGGTGGTGATCGTCCGCGCCGACGGGACGGCCTCCGCACCGCCGCAGGAGGTGGCGACGGCCGAGCAGCAGGCCCCTGACGCCGTCCGCACCAAGGACTGGCGGCTCAGCCTGCACGTGGTCGAGGACCGCGACACCACCCGGGTGCACGCCGTCCTGGACGCCGACGGCAATGTGCTGCACAGCGACGCCCTGGCCCGCCGCAACCCCCTCGACACCCCGACCCCGGCGGTCGGCGACGAGTTCGCGGTCGGCCGCGCCCTGGTCGACCTCGGCCACCAGCTGCTGCGCGCCGGCGTGCACGACGCCACCGGTCCCGCCGAGGAGTGAGGTCACACGCCAGGAGTGAGCACCGACGGTGCGCGGTACACGCGGTAGGAGCGGTAGGAGATGCTGAACCGCCACGCCCACCCCACCCGCCGGAGCAACGCCCCGCCCATGGACACCCCACCCGTGAACCCCCCGCCCGCAAACCCCTCGTCGACGATCCCGCCGCCCGACCCCGACTTCAGCCCCGCCCAGCGCGCCCGCGGTCGCGCCCTGCGCCGCGCCCAGCTGCCGTGGGCGCTCGGCGGGCGCCTGGCCGGCCTCGCGCTGACCCTGCTGCTCGGCCTCACCCCGGCCGGCGCCGCCCTGGTCACCGCCACCGGCCGTTGGTTCGGCGGCTCCCGCACCGCCGCCGCCCTGGCCGGCGCGGCCACCCTGGTCCTGCTCGGCCAGGCACTGCAGCTGCCCTTCGGGGCCGGGGCGCGTTCCGTCCGGGCCCGGTACGGCCTGGTGACCCAGGGCTGGGCCGGCTGGGTACTGGACGTCCTGCGCGGGCTGGCGCTTACCCTGTTCCTCGTCCTCCCCCTCGCCCTCGGCCTGTTCGCCCTGACGGACTGGTCCCCGCAGCGCTGGTGGCTCCCGGCCGCGGGCGCGGCGGCGCTGCTGACCGCCGCCCTCTCGTTCCTCCACCCACTGCTGATCGAGCCGGTGTTCAACCGCTTCACCCCGATGCCGGCGGGTGGACTGCGCACCACTCTGCTGGCGCTGGCCGAGCGGGACGGCGTGCGGGTGCGGGACGTCCTGGTGGCGGACGCCTCCCGGCGGACCACCGCGCTGAACGCGTATGTCTCCGGGCTGGGCGCGACCCGCCGGATCGTCGTGTACGACACGTTGCTGTCGACCGCCGAGCCGCGCGAGGTGGAGCTGGTGGTGGCGCACGAGCTGGGGCACGTGAAGCACCGCGACGTGCCGCTCGGTACGGCGCTGGGCGCGGTCGGCGCGGCCGTGGCGGTAGCCGTCCTCGGCCTATTGGGCACCTGGCGCCCGCTGCTGGACGCCGCCGGGGCGAGCGACGCGGCCGATCCGCGGGCACTGCCGCTGCTGGCCGCACTGGCCGCGCTGATCAGCGCCCTGTCGGGCCCGGTGCAGTGCGCGGTGAGCCGCCGGATCGAGGCCAGGGCGGACCGGCACGCCCTCGAACTGACCGGGGATGCCGAGCAGTTCATCGCGATGCAGCGCAGACTGGCACTGGCGAACGTCTCCGATGTCGACCCGCCCCGGGTGCTTGAGCTACTCTTCGCCACTCATCCGAGTGCGACCCGCCGGATCGCGGCCGCCCGCGCCTGGCAGGCCGGACCCGGCCGGACGGCACGTGCGGCGGCGAGCGAAGCTGCGGATGAGGCCACAGGCGAGCCGCGCGCGACCCCGGGTAAATCCGTTGTATAGTGCAACAAATTCCCAGGAGGTAGGAACGCCGTGCCCGGCCGCCAGTCGTCCATCGACACCATCCAGCGCGAGCTGACCGCCTTCGCCCGCCGTGCCCGGCACAAGGCCTCGCAGCTGCACCCCGACCTCTCCCTGGTCACCTACAGCATCCTCGACCTGATCACCGAGCGCGGCGGCTGCCGGGCCGCCGACGTGGCCGCGCACTTCATGCTCGACAAGTCCACCGTCAGCCGCCAGGTCACCGCCCTGGAGAAGCTCGGACTGCTGCGCCGCGAGGCCGACCCGGACGACCAGCGCGGCCAGATCCTGCGCGCCACCGAGGCCGGACTGACCCTGCTGCGGGACGCCAACGAGCAGCGCCGGCTGTCCTTCACCTCCCGCTTCACCGACTGGTCCGACGAGGACGTCGCCCGCTTCGCCGCCTACCTGGCCCGCTACGGTCAGGAGGGCTAGCCACCCTGCCCTGCGGATCTCCGCCGGGTCCGCGACGCTCCCCCGGCCTTCGGCCGGGAGGCACCCCCAGGGCACGAGCGCACCTCGCCGCGGCCTGATCCGACAAGATCCACAAGACCGGCCTGGACCCCGGAGACGCCGTCGGGGGTGCGCCCCACCGCCCCGACGGTGTACAGAGGAGAGGTGCTCCTCCGGCAGCGTCCCGACAAGCCGCGTCCTCGCGCCCGCCGCCGCTCCTGGCGTCCCGACCGCCGCGTGTTGACGGCGCTGACGCTCGCGCTGATCGTCCTGATCGCCGTCGTCGACATCCTCGCCCCGCCGGAGATCCACCTCGGCCCGCTGCTGATCGTCGCCCCGGCCCTCACCGCCTCCTTCGCCGGTGCCCGGGCCACCACCGGGGTCGCCCTGATCGCCTTCGCCGCGCTGACCGTCATCGGCTCCGTCCGGGACAGCCTGACCAGCGCCAACATCGAGACCCAGCTGAGCGCCCAGGTCCTCGTGTCCGTACTGATCATCGGCCTGCGGGTGCTGCGCGACCGGCACGAACGCGAGCTGGCCCGGGTCCGCTCGGTCTCCGAGGCCGCCCAGCGGGTGCTGCTGCGCCCGCTGCCGGAGCGGATCGGGCCGCTGCACCTGGCCTCCGTCTACCTGGCCGCCGAGGCCGAGGCCCAGGTCGGCGGCGACCTGTACGCGGCCGCCCGCACCGCCACCGGCACCCGGCTGCTGGTCGGCGACGTCCGCGGCAAGGGCCTGTCCTCGCTCGGCGACGCGGCCCTGCTGCTCGGCGCCTTCCGCGCCGCCGCCCATCTGCACGCCGACCTGCCGGACCTCGCCGCCTACCTGGACGGCAGCGTCTGCTGGGACCTCGCCCAACTGGCCGAACAGTCACGGCAGGCCCGGCTGGCCCGCCACGCCCTTCACCCGGGCGCGCCCGACGCCGTCGACGAGGGCGGCGAGTCCTTCATCACCGCCGTCCTGCTCGACATCCCCGACGACGGCTCGATGGTCCGGCTGATCGACTGCGGCCACCCGCCCCCGCTGCTACTGCGCCCCGAGGGCATCACCACCCTCGTCGCCCGCCACCCGGCGCCCCCGCTCGGCCTCGGCGAACTCGCCCCGACGGAGTACCAGGTGGAGACCTTCGCGCTCCGCCCCGGCGACCGGCTGCTGATCTACACCGACGGGGTGATCGAGGCCCGCGACGCCCAGCATCGCTTCTACCCGCTCACCGACCGGGTCATCGCCTGGCAGGCCGAGCGCCCTACCGCCCTGCTGCACCGGCTGCGCCGCGACCTGCTCGCCCACGTCGGCGGGCGGCTGGACGACGACGCGGCGATGGTCGTGGTCGAGCGGCTGCCGTAGGAGCCGGGGTGCGCGGTGGTCCTCTCGGGCGAGCCCGGGGATCCGGTCCCGGTACGGTTCACGCCCACGCCCTGACCACCTTGGTCCGTACCGCCCGATCGTCCGGTCGGCGCCCGCACCCGGGCCGCAGTGCCGCTCCCGGGCCGGGAACCCGCGCCGGCGGTGCCGACAAGCCCCCGCCGCACACCATGGCCTCCCCCACCGGTGGCAAACGGGTCGTCAACTTCCGATCCCCGCCCTTGTTGTCGTGACCTTGCCCTCACTACCTTCGTCGGGCCCGCGCCGTCCGACCCCCTGGCGACCGCGGGCAACCCGACGCACTGCCCCAGGTTCACCCCCAGACCGCAGGAGGCACCCCGTTGCGCAATCGCAGACTGGCCCTGTTGCTCGGCCCGGCCCTGCTCGGCCTCTCCCTCCTCTCCCCCTCCTCCTCCGCCGCGACCGGGGGCCCGGCCCTGCCCCAGGGCCCCCAGCGCGACTCCGCCTACGCGGCGAGCCGGGCCGCCAACGCCGTCAGCAATGTCGAGGCGACCGCCGCCCGGACCAGTTGCTTCCGCCCCGAGGTGCCGTACACCGCCAACAGCGGGCCCGCCGAGGGCTACAGCGGTATGACGCCCTGCCCGGCGGGCGGTGCGACCACCGGTGAGGACACCGGCGCGGCGGGCCCGTACGCGACCCAGGCCGGCAGCAACCCGGGGTACCCGGCGGCGACGCCGATGCTGGTCAAGGGGCACTCGGAGTCGGACCTGCGGGTCGACCCGACCAATCCCGACCACCTCATCGGCGCCTCCAAGTGGGTGGTCAGCGCCGAGGGTTACAACCACCTGCTCGGCTTCTTCGAGTCCTTCGACGGCGGCCGCAGCTGGCCGGTGCAGGGCCACATCCCCGGCTACGAGGGCTGGACGGACAACACCGACCCGGTCGGCGCCTTCGACACCTGGGGCAACTACTACTCGCTGCTGCTGCCGTACCAGTTCGTCTACGACGCCGACGGCTCCCACGACTTCATGCCGGGCACCTCGCAGGAGGCCAACCCTGCCGTGCCGTCCCAGGCCATCTCGGTGTCGGTGCGTCCGCACGGCGCCACCACCGCCACCCAGTGGCTGACCACCCACGGCGGCCACCCGGACTACGTCGCGAGTTACGACAGCATCGGCAACGGTCCCGACAAGCAGTGGATCGCGATCGACACCAACCCCGGCAGTCCGCACCTGAACCGCATCTACGCGATGTGGGTGGACTTCCACAGCAAGACCGCGGTGCCGTACATCTCGTACGCGGACGCCCGCCCGGACGGCACCCACACCGACTGGTCGGCCCCGCAGGTGCTGCCCGAGCCGCCGAGCACCCCGCAGGGCGCCACCTACCTGCTGCCCCACGTCGCCCCGGACGGGACGGTGTACACCACCCTCACCAACTCCGACCCGGCGCACCGCTTCTGCTGCGACGCGATCCTCCTGGACGCCTCGCCCGACGGCGGTCGGACCTGGTCCACCGTGTCCAGCCTGCCGGGCACCATCACCCCGCCGCCCGGCTCGTACGCCAACACCACCTTCCGCGACGGCATCGAGGACACCTTCACCCTCGGCGACCAGCCGGTGAACGGCCACTATCCGCTGTACGTCGCCTACGAGGACTACGCCACCGGAGTGGTCAACGTGCTGCTGACCTCCTCCTACGACGGCGGCGCCAGCTGGAGCGACCCGATCCGGGTCAACGACAACACCGCCCCGGTGGACGAGTTCCAGCCCAACCTGACCACCGGCCCCGACGGCACGGTGAGCGTCGCCTTCTACGACCGGCGGCTCGCCTGCCCCGCCGCCGGCACCGCCGAGGCGCAGGCCGCCGGGCTCGCCCTGGACACCGCCAACCCCAAGCACCCCGGCGCACCCTACGGCGCGGCCAACTACTGCGTGGACACCAGCGTCCAGTTCTACGGCCCGACGCTGAACCCGCTGGGCCACAACCTCCGCCTCAGCGCCCATTCCTTCGACCCGCAGCTCGACGCCCCGGTCGAGGGCTCGGACGCCTTCATCGGTGACTACTTCGGCAACACCATCGGCGGCACGACGGACTACACGACCTCGGTGACCACCTACGACGACGGCACCAACCCGGCCCACCTGCAACAGCAGCAGGTCACGGCGGTGGCGGTCCCGCGCCACTGACCCGGGCCCACCCGAACGCCTGGCCCCCGGCGTCCGCCGCACCGGGGGTCAGGCCATTGGTTCAGGCACGGATTTCGTGAAGTCGATCGTGCTTCCGTGCGCCGGTGACGCTCCGTCATCTCACGGTGGAAGCTGACCGCGTGTGAGGAGATATCCGTTCTGCTCCCGCATCTCGCGGGGATGCGGGTCGAGTGCATGGAGGTACGGGACGGCCTCGTGGTGATCGAAGCATCGACACCGGAGGACGTGCTCATGCCGTGTCCCGGCTGCGGGACACGGTCCGGCCGGGTGCACAGCCGGTACGGTCGACGGCTGGCGGACGCGCCGTGCGGCGGCCGAGGCGTTGTGATCGAACTGTCGGTCCGCCGGCTGTTCTGCGACAACCGCGAGTGCCGGCGGGTGACCTTCGTCGAGCAGATAGACGGGCTGACCTGCCGCTACGGCCGCAGGACACCCGTCCTGCAGCGGCTGCTCAGCGCGCTGGGCGTCGTCCTGGCCGCCCGCGCCGTCGTCCGCCTGGCCCTGCTGCTCGGCGTCACGGTCAGCCGGATGACCGTCCTGCGCCTGGTCATGGCACTGCCGGACCCCGCCTGGACGACCCCGCGCGTGCTCGGCATCGACGAGTTCGCCACCAGGAAGGGCCGCCGCTACGGCACCATCCTGGTCGACTGCGAGACCCACCAACCCCTCGACCTGCTGCCCGACCGCAACGTGAACAGCGTCGCCGCGTGGCTGCGCGAGCACCCCGGCGTCGAGATCATCTGCCGCGACCGCGCGACCGTCTTCGCCGACGGCGCCCACACCGGCGCCCCGAACGCCCAGCACTGCGCGGACAAATGGCACGTCTGGCACAACCTCGGCGAGGCCGTCGAACGCCTCGTCTCCCGCCACCGCTCCCTCCTGCGCGACCTTGTCGAACCCGCGCCCGAACCCGAGCCGCCCGAGCTGGTGCCTCCACCGATCGAGACGATCGAAGCCGTGGATGCACCGCCCGAGCCCTACCCGCAGGGGAAGTTCCTCGACCGGCTCCGCGACACCCACGCCGCCGTCCGCGCTCACGTCGAACAGGGCCTGAGCCTGCGCGAGACCGCCAGGCGCCTCGGCCTCGGGCGCAACACCGTCCGCAAGTACGCCCGCGCCGCCAGCCCCGAGGCCATGCTGCACGGCCAGTGGCAGAACCGGACCAGCAAGCTCGACCGGTTCAAGCCCTACCTCGACCAGCGCATCGCCGAGGGCTGCACGAACGTGTCCCGGCTCCACCGCGAGCTGCAAGAACGCGGGGCGCACTGCAGTTACAGCACCCTGCGCGACTACGTTCGGCCGCTCCGTCCCGACCGGGCTGCCGGGAGCACGCCGCCGATCGCCCGTCCGCCCTCACCCCGCCAAGCCACCGGCTGGATCATGAGCCACCCCGACCACCTACGTGAGGACGACCAACAGCAGCTCAAGACCCTGCTGGCCCGCTCACCCGAACTGACGGCCGCCGCCGGACACGTCCGCACCTTCGCGACCATCATGACCAACCGCGAAGGAGGTCGGCTTCGACATTGGATCGCTGACGTCTGCGCAGACGAACAGGCCGGGCTGGCCGGCTTCGCCGCCGGACTGCTCCCCGACCTCGACGCCGTCGTCTACGGCATGAGCACCGACTGGTCATCCGGCCCAGTCGAAGGCCGCGTAAACGGCCTGAAGGCGCTCAAGCGCAGCATGTTCGGCAGAGCGAAGCCACCGCTGCTGCGCAAGCGGCTCCTCCTGACCGCGGCCAGCCGACGACCACCCGTGTGACCGAGCGCGCTAATTTGCGGACCGAGAGCGCTGCCGTGCCCGAGCTCAGCGGCGGGTTGGCTGGCAGCGCTCGATGCGGTCGAGGTCGCCGGCGAGAAGGTCGCGGTGGCTGATGGTGAAGTCTCCGTTGAGCAGGGCGTCTCCTCCGCCGTAGTACTGGCCCACGACAGCGGCGGGGAGGAAGGAGCGCAGGCTGTGGCGCATGCCCTTGGGGTAGTCAACGATCTCGCCCCAGTCGGAGGGAGCCTGGTCGGTGGACATCAGGACCCAGTGATCGACGGGGACGACAGCGTCGAGATCGGGTACTGCTCCGGTGTGGCTGTCCAGCGCGGGCACGGTCAGCTGGTCGGGGTCGAGGGGCGAGTACCACAGCAGTAGGGGTTTGGCGCGCTGTGCGTCTGCGTTGTCGAAGCAGCAGAGGGCGACGGTGTGGTCGGGGAAGTGGTCGGCGTAGAAGCGTAGGAGGTCCGGGTCGAGGGATGGACGCCGGTGTGCTGGCACCTGGTGCAGTGCGGCTGGGATCGCGGTGGGGTCAGCGGCCAGGAGCACCGTGTAGACGTCGTGCTCGAAAACCTGGACGGCCTCCGGCTCCGCGCTCATCCACGCGATCTCGTCGACTGCGACGGCGATGGGTCGAACGGCGGCAACCATGCGCTCCAGGACGTCGCCACTGCGTCCGACGGAGAGGAAGTGCCCTGGGGTGAGTTGCTTGGTGGGCAGGTGCAGCAGCATTGCATTCGGACCACCGGCGAGGTTGACGGCGGTGTTCTGGTAGCCCAGGACATGAATGAGGCCGTGCACGGGGTGGTGTTGCCGACCGCAATACACGATCGTGCCGGAGAACGCGGCCTCACTGGTCGAGATGCACATGGTGGCAAGGTAGCGCCCCCGTTCGTGCGGGAACCGGGAGGGTCTGCAAGACTCCCGTTCTCAGTCGCACACAGATCGTCACGGCCTGCTGATCACCTTCACGGAATCTGTGCCTGAACCAGGCCATTCCGGTTCGGGCTGCTACGGCCGGTACACGTACGGCGTCGTGGTGCTCAGCCGCGCGAAGCCGAGGCGCTCCAGGACGGGGCGGCTCTGGTCGCTCGCGTCGACCTGGAGGTACTCGTAGCCGAGATCGGCCGCGAGGCGGGCACGGTGGGCGACCAGGGCGCGGTAGATGCCCTTGCCGCGCCAGCCGGGCACCGTGCCGCCGCCCCACAGGCCCGCGAAGCCGGTGCCCGGGTTCAGCTCCATCCGAGCCTCGCTCACCGGCTGGTCGCCGGCCATCGCGACGACCATGCCGACCGTCTCCGAGCTGTGCCGGAGGTGGTCGAGCATCCGCTCCCGCAGGCCGGGCAGGTCGGTGCCGAAGGCCAGCTCGTGGGCGGCCACCATGAGGTCCACCCCGGCCGGGTCGGTCACCGTCTCCAGCCGGACGCCCTCCGGCAGCACCGGGCCGGTCGGCAGGTCCCCGATCCGGGCGATCATCAGCGCCTCGTCCGGCTCGGCCGTGAACCCGGCCGCCAGCAGCCGCTGACCGAGGTCGGCGGGGCGGTCGTGGGCGTAGGTCTTCCACTCGAACTCCCGCCCCAGTTCGGTGAAGTAGCGCACCTGCGCGGCGATCGCCGCGTCCACCCCGGCCTCGTCCAGGCCCGACCAGACGACGCCGTTCCAGCCGTGCTCCCCGCCCAGCTGGCGCACCACCGCGCCGTCGCGCTCGACGCGGACCCCGGGGCCGTCGGGCTGCGCGTTGCGCCGGATCCGGTCGTCGAACAGGGCGAGTACGTGATCACGATCCATCCGATCACTCCAGCACGGCCCGCTGGTGCGCGCCACCGGTTTTCCGCCCCGCTTCCCGCCCCACCGCGTCCGACCTGGTGGCCTACTGCGCCAAGTACCCGCCGTCGACCGGCAGCACGACCCCCGTGATGAAGGAGGCGTCGTCCGAGGCGAGGAAGAGGACGGCGGCCGCGACCTCGGCCGGGTCGCCGAGGCGGCCCATCGGGTGCAGCTTCTCGATCGCCTCCAGGTACTCGGGCCCGCCGGGCTCCTCGCGCAGCCGGGCCACCCGCTCGGTGGAGATGGTGCCCGGGGCCACGGCGTTGACCCGGATCCCGCGGTCGGCCCACTCGACGGCGAGGTGCTTGGTCAGCCCGGAGGCGACGAACTTGGCCGGCCCGTACACCGACTGGCCGCGCTGGCCGGCCTCGCCGGAGATGGAGGACAGGCAGACGATCGAGCCGCCGGGCCGCTGCTGGGCGGTCATCGCCTGGACCGCGTACTTGCAGGTCAGGAACATCCCCCGGCCGTCGACGGCCATCACCCGGTCCCAGTCCTCGGCGGTCGCCTCGGTGATCTCCATCAGCGGGATCACCCCGGCGTTGGCCACCAGCACGTCCAGCCGCCCGTGCCGCTCGACGGCCGCCTCGACCATCCGCCGCGCGTCCTCGTCCCGGGACACGTCGCCCACCACCGTGCTGACGGCGCCCGGCAGCTGCTCCGCCAGCCGGCGCAGACCGTCCGCGTCCACATCGGTGGCGACCACCGACGCGCCCTCCCGGACGAACCGCTCGGCCACCGCCTTCCCGATGCCGCTCGCCGCCCCGGTCACCACGCAGGAGCGCCCGGCCAGCCGCCCTGCCTCGTTCACAGTCGCCATGGGCGGGACTCTACCGATCAAGGGGCCGGAAACCGGGCTTCCACGACGATCCCGCGTTCGGTCAGACCGTGAGGACGATCTTGCCGCGCAGGTGCCCGTGCTCGCTGACCCGCTGCGCCTCGGCCGCCTCCGCCAGCGGGAACACCCGGTGCAGCGGCAGCCGCAAGGTGCCCGCCTCGTGCAGGGCGAGCGCGGCCGCGTAGGCGCGCCCGTGGTACGGCTCGACGCCCTCGGCGCCACCCGAGAAGCGGATGCCGTGCTCCTGCGCGCCCGGGATGTCGGCGATCGTCAGCACCCGGTCCGCACTGCCCGTCAGCTCGACCGACAGCGGCAGCACCCCGCCCTGCCCGGCCGCGTCCAGCGCCCGGTCCACCCCGCCCGGAGCGGCCGCCCGCACCCGCTCGGCCAGGCCCTCGCCGTACGTCACCGGGATCGCGCCGAGCTCGCGCAGGTGGGCGTGGTTGGCCTCGCTCGCTGTGCCGACCACGGTGATCCCGCGCGCCCGGGCGAACTGCAGCAGCAGGGTACCCACCCCGCCGGCCGCGCCGTGCACCAGCAGGGTGTGGCCGGCCCGGACGCCGAGGAGGTCGAGGGCGCGCTCGGCGGTCTCGGCCGCCACCGGAATCGCGGCGGCCTGCTCCCAGCTCAGCGCGGCGGGCTTGGGCGCCAGCTGGTCCGCAGGCACCAGCGCCTGCTCGGCGTAGCCGCCGCCCATCACGGCACCGAACACCTCGTCGCCCGGCGCGAAGCCGGCGGCGCCGTCGCCGACCGCCTCCACCACGCCGGACAGCTCGTACCCGGGCACGGCGGGGAAGGTGACCGGGAAGAACCCGTCCAGCGCGCCGCTGCGCACCTTGTGGTCCAGCGGGTTGACGCCCACCGCGCGGACCGCGACCAGCACCTGGCCGGGGCCGGGGGCGGGCAGCTCGATGTCGATCGGGCGCAGCACGTCCGCGCCGCCGTACTGCGGGAAGGCGATCGCCTTGGTCATGGAAGATCCTTGGGGTTTCGATGAGTCGCGTGCTTCCGACGGCTCCATCCTGCGCCGGGGCCAGCGGGCGCCCGGCCAGCCGTTCGGACAGTTCGACCTGGCCGAACGGACAGGCGGCCGGCACCGGCTCCCGGACTAGGGTGGACGGCATGGACGACACGTGGCAGGAACACTGGGGCCGCCCCGAGGACGCGCTGGCGCGGGCCGTCGAGGTGCTGCGCGCACCCCGGCCGGATGTGCTGCCGCGCCTGTCGGAGGTGGTCGGCACCCTGGTCCCGCACGCGGCGATCGCGCACCTCAGCGGCATCTGCACCTACTCCCCCACCCACAGCTACGGCCCGCCCGAGCTGACCGAGGGCATCAGCGGCCTGGAACTGGCCCAGCTGGCCGACCGCGCGGCCGCGACGACCGCGGCCGGCCGGCCCTGGCAGGGTGAGGCCGAACTCGCGGGCCGCACCCGGCCGGTGGTGGTGGTCTCGGCCGCCCCTGGCGTCGGCAAGGGCGCGGTCCTGGTGCTCGTCCGGGCGACCGCCGAGCCGGTGGCCCCGGGCGCGCTCGCCGTCCTCCAGCAGCTGTGCGACCTGGTGATCGCCCACTCCGACCACCGCGCCACCGACGCCGCGCCCAGTCTGGCGGCGGTCTCCCGCGCCGCCGCCAACGCCCGCGCCCGGGCGATCGCCGAGTTCACCGGCACCCACAGCGCCGCCCTCAGCACAATCCTGGCGCCGCTGCGCTCGGCCGACCTGGACGACGCCGCCGCCCGCCGCGCCGCCACCGAACTGGCCGTCACCGCCCTGCTGGACCTGCGCCGGGGCGCCGACCTGGACCGCGCGCTCAGCGAGGAGCCCGCCGACGCCGCCTTCGCCCGGCTCGCCCGCGAACTGCGCCCGCTGCTGCGGCACGCCCGGGCCCGGCTGGACCTCGCGCCCCCGGCGGAGGCCGCCCGGTCGATCCCGGCCGACACCGCGCACACCGCCCGGGACGCCGTCCGGGTGGCCGTCCTGCTGATGCTGGAGCAGGACAAGCCGGGCCGGCTGCACGTGAGTTGGCAGTTCACCGGCGACGGGTCGCTGCGCGCCGTGGTCCGCGACGACGGCCTCGGTCTGCTCGCCGCCGACGCCCTGGCCGTCCACCGCACCGCCGACCGGATCACCGCGCTCGGCGGCCGCCACACCGTCGAGGCCGTCCCCGGCTGGGGCACCACCGTCACCGTCGACCTGCCGCTCGCCCTGCCCTCGCCCGCGACGGTCACCGACCCCCTGGACGGACTCCAGCCGCGCGAACTGGAGGTCCTCGACCAGCTGGCCCAGGGCCGCCGCAACCGGGACATCGCCGCCGCGCTGCACATCAGCGAGTCCACCGTGAAGTTCCATGTGGCCAACATCCTGGCCAAGTTGGGCGTCAGCTCGCGCGGCGAGGCGGCCGCCCTCGCCCACCGGGCGGGCCTGCCGGGGGCGCCGCAGCTGCACGTGGCATCGTGACCTGACCCGGCCGCGACGGACCGGGCTTGCGGGCAGGGCGCGACTGACTGCCGCCTGACCGCGCCACTGGGCCCCAGGAAGCGGTTCCTCCCGGGCGCGGACGCCCGGGGTTCCTCGCTGGATCACGCTGAAGCTCGTGGGCCACCCCGGAATCTGGTAGATCAGGTGGCATGACCGACCACCCGCTGCCCACCACCTGGGACCCCGCCGCCCCCGGCGTGCTCCGCCTGCCCTCCGGGCGGCTGCTGCGCGGCCGCGGCGTGCTCAAGCCTCTGCCGCCCGGTCCTCGGCCCACCTTCGGGGTCTACCTGTTGGGCCGCCCGCCGAAGGCCTCCGGTTGGGAGGCCCGCTGGGTGCGCTGGCCGGACTTCCGGCTGCCCGCCGACCGCGCCGACGCGGCCGACGCCTTCCGCGAGGCCTGGGAGCGCTGCGCCGTCGAGCGCGTCGAACTCGCCTGCGCGGGCGGGCGCGGCCGTACCGGCACCGCCCTCGCCTGCATCGCGGTGCTGGACGGCGTCCCGGCGGCGGAGGCCGTCGCGTACGTCCGTAAGCACTACAGCCCGCACGCGGTGGAGACGCCCTGGCAACGCAAGTTCGTGGAGCGCTGGGGCGGCTGACCCGGGCCCGCTCACGCCTCCCGGACGAGCGAGTCCCCCGCCGTCGTGAAGCGCAGCTCCGCCCCGGTCTCCTCGGGCCGCCACCCGGCGGCCAGGCCCGCCCGGACGAGGTCGGCGGTGAGCGCCGGGGTGACGGGTTCCAGCTGGAGGATCTCGGCGATCCGCTCGGGCGGGGCCGTCAGCAGCACCCCGTAGTGCAGCCAGGGGTCGTCGAAGCGCCGGGTGACGGCCAGAACCCGGCCGCCCCGGCCGGCCTGGTCCAGCCAGACGCGCACGACCACGTGTTCGCCGTCGCGGGAACGGACCGCCCAGCGGTAGTCACGGCCGTCGACGTGGATCCTGCGCGGTGCCCTCTGTGCCACCCCGCGACGATACGCCCCCGGCCCCGGGCACCGGCAGGGCGCGGTCCGAGGCGGGCGCTCACAGCTCCCAGGACTGCCCGGCCGCCCAGTCCTCCAGCGTGCGCCACTCGACGGACGGGTGCGCGGCGCGCAGGGCGTCGATGTCGATGTCGAGTCCGACCTCCTGGAAGTAGCGGAACATCGCGGCCAGGTCCTCGGAGTAGCCCGCCGCGACGGTCAACGGCACCTCCTCGAACCGGATCGGCCGTCCGCTGGCCGCAGTGACCGCAGCGGCGATCTGCTCGCCGGTGCGCCACTGCGAGGCGATGTCGATCCGCTGGCCGGCGTACGCGTCCGGATGCGTCAGGACGTGGGCGGCGAAGGCGCCGATGGTCTCGGCGGCGATCACCGGGAGGGGGACGCCGGGCGGCATGGGCAGGTGGAGGACGCCCTCCCGCAACGACTCCAGCGTCCAGCCGTTGGAGTAGTTCTCCATGAAGGCGCCCGGCCCGAGCACAGTCCACGGCAGGCCGAGGCCCGCGAGGTGCTGCTCGATGCGGCGCTTGCTCTCGAAGTGCGGGATGCCGGTCGGGCGGTCGGCGTTGGCGGCCGAGGTGAAGACGATGTGTCGGACGGTGCCGACGGCGCGGGCGGCGTCGAGCAGCGCGACACCTTGGCGGACCTCAGTGTCGAAGCCAGTACCGAACGGGGTGGACATCGCGAACAGTGCGCCGGCACCGTCGAGGGCGGCGCTGAGCGAGGACGGATCGTCGAAGTCGGCTCGGACCAACTCGGCGCCGAGAGCGGCGAGTTCGACGGCCGCCGGCGAGTCGACATCGCGGGTGAGGGCCCGGACCGGGTGCCCGGCCCGCAGCAGGGCACGGGCGGTGGCGCCACCCTGGGCGCCGGTGGCACCGGTGACGGCACCGGGAAGCTGGGCAATTATCTGCGTCATGCAGATAAAAATAGAGAGAGACGCCTGCGTCGCGCAACCATTTATCGGGAACCCGGCTACCCTTCCCCCATGACGCCCACCCGCGACGAACTGTTGGCGCAGCTCTGGCCGGTCTCGCGCCGCTACCTGGCCTCCTACGTGCTGTTCAACCAGGCCGTCGCCGACCACCTCGGCATGCACCCGACCGACGTCCAGTGCCTCAACCTGCTCACCCTGGAGGACGGACCGGTCACCACCGGCCGGATCGCCGAGCTGACCGGCCTCACCAGCGGCTCGGCGACCCGGCTGGTCGACCGGCTGGAGAAGGCCGGCCTGGTCGCCCGGCAACGCGACGAGGCGGACCGCCGCCGGGTGCTGGTGGCCGTCCTCCCCGAGGCGCTGGAGCGCTTCGGGGAGGTGTGGCGCAGCCTCAGCGGCGACTGGGTGGCGATCTTCGCCGAAGACAGCGAGGACGAACTCGCCTTTCTGCTGCGGCACATGAACCGCACGGTGGAGCTCGGCCACCGCCAGATCGCCCGCCTGGCGAGCGGGGACGTCTAGGACTTCCAGGCTGTCCAGGCCTTCTAGGTCTTCCGCAGCTCCGGCGCCGGAACCCCGATCAGCAGCCGCCGCACCGCGTCCCACGCCGTCCGCAGCGCGGCCGCGCAGGCCCGGGTGTCGGAGCCGAGCAGCCGCAGCCAGGCGCCGCTGTCCTGCGGCAGCACGCTGACCCCGCACAACAGGCCGCACTCCGCCAGCGCCCCGTGCAGCACGTCCGCGATCCGCGCGGCCGGGGCGAGCGGGCTGAGCACGTACAGGCTGGACATCACATCATGCCCGCCGAGCACGGCCGGACCGGCCACGCCGCCGCCCGCGGGCTCCAGCCGCACCGTGTCCAGCGCCACCAACTCGCCTTCCGGGCGCCGCACTTCGAGGTCCGCAGCGAACACCTGGTAGGCGTGCCGCTCGCCCCGGGCGAGCCGGCCGGCGAGCAGTGTCTCCCCGGCCACCACCGTCGCACCCGTGTCCACGGTCAGCACCGTCCGCTGGTAGAAGCGGGAGTCGACGAAGGGGATCACCGGCTCGGGCAGGTACTCGACGTAGGCGCCCGGCCCGGCCGACAGGTTGAGCAGCTGGGTCGCGTAGTCGTGCTCCATCCGGTAGACCTTGGTGGCCGCCTGGGTGGTCAGGTGGACCGCCGTGTCGGCGCCGCAGCGGATGTCCGTACGCAGCCGGTCGGCCTGCAGGATGCCGCCGCCGGTGGACATCAGCAGGGTGACGGCGAGGTCGGGGCGGGCCGGGTCGAAGTAGAGCGGGCGCGTGATCTGCAGCGGCGACTTCTGGTAGTGGCCGGTGAGTTCGGTACGCCCGCCGATCCGCTCGAAGGCCAGTTCCAGCAGCCCGACCTTGCCGGGGCACCCGACCGCGAGGGTGTCGGGAGTCCCGGCGTGCCGGCGGACCTCGTACGGGACGCGGGCCAGCTCGTAGTGCCGGGGGTCGAGCCGGGGCACCGGCCCCTGCGGCGAGGCCTCCGCCGCCACGGTCACGCCGAGACCTTCCGGAAGGTCTCCAGGAAGGTCGCGATCTCCTCCAGCCCCTCCCCGGTCAGGCAGTTGGTGAGCACCACCGGCCCGCCCTCGCGGACCCGCCGGGCGTCGGACTCCATGATGCCGAGGTCGGCACGGACGTACTGGGCGATGTCGATCTTGTTGATGACCAGCAGGTCCGACTCGGTGATGCCCGGGCCTCGCTTGCGGGGCATCTTCTCGCCCTCGGCGGTGTCCAGGACGAACAGGAAGAGGTCGACCAACACCGGACTGAAGGTCAGGGTGAGGTTGTCGCCGCCGGACTCGAACAGCAGGGTGTCGACGTCCGGAAAGCGCTCCAGGATCTCGGCCCCGGCCGCCAGGTTCATGGTCGGGTCGTCCCGTACGGCGGTGTGCGGGCAGGCGCCGGTCTCGACACCGACGACCCGCTCGGGGTCGAGCACCCCGGCCAGGGTGCGGCGCACGTGCTGGGCGTCCTCCTGGGTGTAGATGTCGTTGGTGATGACCGCCGGGCGGTGGCCGCGCTCGATCAGCACCGGGACGAGCGCCTCGATCAGCGCCGTCTTGCCGGAGCCGACCGGGCCGCCGATGCCCACGCGGAGCACGTTCTCGGTCATGTGGTCTCCCTTACTCGTTTACTCGTTGACCTTCGGCTCGCGGTTGACCTTCAGCTCGCCGTTGGCGTTCAGCTCGCGAACAGCCGGGCCTCGGCCCGCTCGTGGCGTCCGGACATCGCGTCCGCGACCGGCACGCAGCCGCCCAGGTCCGCCAACTCCCGCACCAGGGCGGCCTCCACCACCTCGCGGATCACCGGCGCCGCCGCCCGCAGCACCACCTGCGCCTTGCGGTGGTCGGTCAGCCGAAGCCGCAGCGCGGCGCCGACGAAGCTGGTGCAGAAGGCGAACAGGTCGCCGGCGACGGCCTGTTCGACGGGGACGGCCGCCGAGGCATAGGCCACCCCGGCGGCCACCGCCTGGCAGCCCGGGGCCCGTTTCGCCGCGACCAGCGCCGCGTACCGCTCCAGCGGCTCGCCACCCACCGACTCCCGGGCGATGTCCAGGAGTTGACGCCCGGTGCGGGTGGCGGCCAGGCGCAGCTCGCGGTTGAGCTTGGTGGCGTGCAGCCGCTGGTCGGTCTCGGCGAGCAGCTCCCAGTCCCCGGCCGAGGCTGCCCGGTGGGCCAGCGCCAGCGCCGTGGCGTCGGACGGTCCGACGCTGTGCCGCAGCAGGTCGGCGAGCAGCTCGGGCATGGTGTCCGGGGTGACGGCCTTGGCCTGGGAGTAGCCCTCCAGGCCGTGCGAGAGGGTGTAGAAGCCGCTGGGGAAGGCGGAGTCGGTCAGTTGAAGGCTGACCAGCAGGGCGTCGAGGTGTCCCACTCGCCCCTGAGAACTACTCACCGAACGCCTCCCAGGAAGCCCCAGCCGTCACGCCAAGGAGATGAGGAGCCCCCGCCCGGATGGTCGGGGAGGGTACACGGCTCGAAGTCGTGCAGCGGCAAAGTGGTCTCCGGAGGTTCTGACGTGAGTGGCTGTCAGCGCCTGCCCGTAGAGCGGGCATGGCTCGCATCGGTGGGTGTGGACCCGTTGATTCAGTCGCTTCGAGACCTGGACACCGCCTACCGGAACTTCTTCGACTCGGTGTCCGGCAAGCGTGCTGGACGTCCGGTGAGTGTGCCTCGCTTCAAGTCGAAGCGGGACAGCCGGGAGTCGCTGCGGTTCACCCGGCGACCTGTCACGCACGGGTGTCCGTGCCACAGGCGCGGGAGGAATCCCTGTCCCCTGGGACGGGGAGGATGTCAAGCGAGGTAGAACAGGTGGTTGAGCGGCAGCTCGCGGGCGGGCTCGATGGTGGCCGGTTCGCCGTCCAGGGTGACCTTGTACGTCTCCGGGTCGACCGCGATCTTCGGCAGCGCGTCGTTGCGCAGCATGTGTTGCTTGCCGACCGAGCGGCAGCGTCGCACCGGCAACACCCGACTTTCCAGCCCGAGTTGGGCCGGGACCCCGAGGTCCACGGCGGCCTGGGACATGAAGGAGACCCGGGTGGCCTGCTTGGCCCGCCCGTACGCGCCGAACATCGGGCGGTAGTAGACCGGCTGCGGGGTGGGCAGCGAGGCGTTCGGATCGCCCATCAGGGCCCAGTTGATCATGCCGCCCTTGATGACCATCTTCGGCTTGGCGGCGAAGGAGTTGATCGGCCAGAGGACGATGTCGGCCAGCTTGCCGGGCTCCAGCGAGCCGATGTGGTCGGCGGTGCCGGAGGCGACGGCCGGGTTGATGGTGAGCTTGGCGAGGTAGCGCAGCACGCGGAAGTTGTCGTTGCGCTCGGTGTCGCCGGCCAGCTTGCCGCGCTGTCCCTTGCAGTGGTGGGCGGTCTGGAAGGCACGGGTGAAGGACTCCCCGATCCGGCCCATGGCCTGTGAGTCGGAGGAGAGGATCGAGATGACGCCCTCGTCGTGCAGCACGGTCTCGGCGGCGATGGTCTCGGCGCGCACCCGGGAGTCGGCGAAGGAGACGTCCTCGGGGATGTCGTGGCTGAGGTGGTGGCAGACCATCACCATGTCCAGCAGTTCGTCCACCGAGTTGACGGTGTAGGGCAGGGTCGGGTTGGTGGAGGACGGCAGCACGTTGGGCTCGCCGGCGATCCGCATGATGTCGGGTGCGTGGCCGCCGCCCGCGCCCTCGGTGTGGAAGGTGTGGATGGTGCGGCCGTCGATCGCGGAGAGGGTGTCCTCGAAGTAGCCGGACTCGTTCAGGGTGTCGGTGTGGATGGCCACCTGCACGTCGTACTCGTCGGCCACGCTCAGCGCGCTGTCGATCGCGGCCGGGGTGCTGCCCCAGTCCTCGTGCACCTTGAGGCCGCACACCCCCGCCTCGACCTGCTCGCGCAGCGCGCCCGGCAGCGAGCCGTTGCCCTTGCCGAGCAGACCGACGTTGACCGGGAGGTCCTCGACCGCCTGGTACATCCGGCCGATGTTCCACGGCCCGGGCGTGCAGGTGGTGCCGTTGGTGCCGTCGGAGGGTCCGGTGCCCCCGCCGATCAGGGTGGTGATGCCGTTGCTCAGCGCCTCCTGCACCTGCTGCGGGGAGATGAAGTGGATGTGGGTGTCGATGCCGCCGGCGGTGGCGATCAGGTGCTCGCCGGAAATCACCTCGGTGCCGGGGCCGATCACCAGCTTCGGGTGCACGCCGCTCTGGGTGTGCGGGTTGCCGGCCTTCCCGACGGCGGTGATGAAGCCGTCCTTGACGCCGATGTCGCCCTTGACGACGCCGAGCACCGGGTCCATCACGACGACGTTGGTGATGACCAGGTCGAGCGCGCCCTGGACGGAGGTGGCGGCCGGGTCCTGGGCCATGCCGTCGCGGATGCCCTTGCCGCCGCCGTAGACGGCCTCGTCGCCGTAGTGGCCCTGGTTGTGGTCCTGCTCGATCTCGACCACCAGGTTGGTGTCGGCGAGGTGGAAGCGGTCGCCGACGGTGGGACCGAAGAGGTCGGTGTACTGCTTGCGGGACAGGATGGCCATCAGCGGTCGCCTTCCTGGCGGTTCTCGTGGTTCTCGTCGTTCCTGTGGCTCGCGTGGCTCTCGTGGCTCTCGGTGTGGAAGTCCGCGTGGGGGTGGTCGTCCTTGAGGTCGAGGTTGGTGCCCTTGAAGCCGTGGGCAATCGCCCGGTCGATGGCGCGGGCGCGGGTGGCGGGCGCGGTGATGCCGCCGTCCACGAGGTTGCTGAAGCCGACCAGGCGGCGGTGGCCGCCGAACTCGGCGAGCGTGACGTCCTTGGTGTCGCCGGGCTCGAAGCGGACGGCGGTGCCGGCCGGGATGTCGAGGTGCTTGCCGAAGGCGGCGTTACGGTCGAAGTCGAGGGCGCGGTTGGCCTCGAAGAAGTGGTAGTGGGAACCGACCTGGATCGCCCGGTCGCCCGTGTTGCTGACCGTGATGACGGCCTTGGCGCGGTCGGCGTTGATCTCCACCGGGTCGTCGCCGTACAGGTATGCGGCGCCACCAGACATGGCTTGCCTTCCTCTCTGCCGGTTCAGTGGGGGGTGTGCGCGGGGGCGTGGGGGTGCTGGTGCGAGTGGCCGTGGGGGTGCGTGTGGTGGTGCCCTTCGCCCGGGCCGTGGCCGTGGGCGTAGCCGTGGCCGTGCTCGGCGTCGAGGCCGGCCGCGATGCCGTCCTCGCCGTGGCCGAGCAGGTGCAGCGCCGCAGCCGTCCGGGCCGCGACCACCCCGGCGATCGCGGACGGCCGCAGCAGCGGCCCGCCGTCCCGCACGCCGGGCAGGGCGGTGCGCAGCGCCGGACCGAAGGAGGCCGGGACGGCCGTCACCTCCCGCGCGCCGAGCAGGCGGCAGCGTTCGGCACCCTCGGCGGGGTCCGGGTCGCCGCCCGCGAGGGCGACCTCGACCCAGCGGTGGCGCCCGTACTGGCGGACCAGGCGGGCGATCCGGAACAACTCGGCGTCCTGGAAGGGCCCGGCCACCGGGGCGGTGACGAGTACGGCGCCCTCGACGCCGGCTCCGGCCGCGGCGCGCAGCCAGCCGATCAGGTGCTCGACGGCGCCGAAGGGGGCGGTCAGCGCGACCCGCCCCCGGCCCTCGCCGGCCGCCAGCCAGCGCAGGGCGCGGGCGGTGTCGGCGACCAGCCCGGGGTCGCGTCCGAGTGTCATCGGCACGACGCACACCGGTCCGTCGGCAGCCGCCAGCGCCGACCGTACGGCCTCGGCGAGTTGCCGGCCCGAAGCGGCCGCGGCCCGCACGGTGGGCCCGTTCGCGGCGGGTCGGCGTTCCACCAGGGCGGCCAGGTCGCGGCCGCCGCCGCTCTCGTGGCCGCCGGCCAGCACCACCGTGGCGGGCCCGGCGGTGGCGGCCTGACGCCCCGGCATCCTCAGGCACTCACGGGGTCGTGACAGGAGACCAGCTTGGTGCCGTCCAGGAACGCGGCCTCGACCTGGAGCAGCGACAGCATCTCGCGCACACCGGGCATCACGTCCGCGCTGCTGACGGCCTGCTTGCCGATCTCCATGCACTCGGCGACGGTGCGGCCGTCCCGGGCGCCCTCCATGATCGCCTCGCTGATCAGCGCGCAGGCCTCGCTGTAGTTGAGCTTGACGCCGCGGTCACGGCGTTTACGGGCCAGATCGGCCACGACGTAGATGTAGAGCTTGTCCATCTCACGCGGGGAGAGATTCACGGGAATCACTCTTCCTTCCGAGAATCCGATGAAATGAAAGGGAGTTGGACGACGGAAGCCCAGGTTCGGCACCTGCCGGGATCAGACCGGACGCAACCGGGGAATCGCCGGTGCCGCTGCCAGGAACAGCATGGCGGTCAGGACGAAGGGCCAGGTGAAGGCGTGGCCGCCAAAGGGCGCGGAGATCGCGCCGAGCGCCGGGGTCTCTTCCGCTCTCCCTTCGGACAGGCCTTCGGAGGCAGCTTCGGGAGCCCCTTTCAAGGCACCTTCCCCACCCTTTTGTCGAGCCACACAACGCACCGGTACCCCGTACGGCCGAGGGGCCCCGGAGATTACCCGGGAGCCCGTTCGGCGATTCGTTGGGAACCGTACTCCTGCGGATTGCCGAATGGGATGGACACCTGGCGTCACGCCAGATCAACCCCGAGTGACCGCCACCGCCCTGAGCTGCAACATTCTGTTGAAAGCGAACCCTCGGCGGGCGGCCGGGGAGGGCAATTCTTTGCGAAGTTTTACTTGCAGGTAACAGGCCTCGGGCGGCCGCGCCAACCAATCCGCGACAAATGCCACACGTCACGCAAACACGGGCACCCCGGGCTGTGGGAACGCTGTGAAACGGGGCGTCGACGTGGCGGAAACGTGTTCGACCCGTTGGGCTGCGACGACTGCGCTCGCACCGGATTCCGTCAGTCGGCCGCACGCACCGCCGTGCCGAGCTTCCGGAGCAGGAACCGCTCCGCGGAGTCCAGCTCGAAGTCGGGCACCGCCATGTGGCCCCCCGGGTTGGCGTGCAGCGTCTTCGCCGCCGAGCCCAGTGCGCCGTACACCGCCAACGCGTTCTCGCGGAGCACGAGTTCGTCGTCCCACTGCAGCACGAACTGCACCGGCGCGACCACCCGCCGCGCCGCCTCCCGTTGCGTCGCATGCCCAGTGAGCCCGAACACCGCAGCAGCGATGCGGGGTTCGGCCGCGGCGAGCGGAATGCCGATCACGCTACCCAGCGACAACCCCCAGTACCCGACCGGGCCGAGGCCGCCGCCGGCCTCGTCCAGGGCATTCAGCACCGCCCGCCACTCGGGCACCGCCCGCTCCGCGAGCGCCGCCGTGTGCCGCGCCACCCAGGCGCTGATCGGCCGCCCGGCCGACAGCAACTCCTCGATCTCCGTGGCGAATCGCTCGTCCTGCGCGGTGCGCTCCCGCTCGCCGTGCCCGGGGGCGTCGATCGACACCGCCGCCCACCCGTACCGCGTCACGCATCGACGGGCCCGCTCCACCACTCCCGGCCCCAGCTTGTGCTGCCCACCCCCGTACCCCAGCAGCACCAACGGCCGCGCGCTCAGGGCGGATCCCTCGGGTTGCCAGAGCACGCCGGGTACGCCGTCGAGGGTGAAGCGGCGCTGGGTCACGCCGACCGAGCTGAGGTCCGGGATGGTGTCCGTGGTGAAGTGCATTCCCTCATCATGGCGCCCGACACACGTTCGAGTCCTGCCCTTTCACCGCCCTGGCCAATAGTCACCACGCAGTGGGCGCATCGGAGGCCAGGACGGTGCGGGTTGGTTCGCGCCCCGTCAGCGGACCACGTCGAACACCTACGCCTGCAGGCCTTTGACATAGACCGAGATGATCACCCGGCGGATGGTAAGGAGCGCGGCAGCCGGACGCGAGGGAGTTGGCAATCCGTTGGCGCGCCCCGAGCCCCACGCCACGAATGTCCGGATGCGCGAACTGGAACTGTCCGACGGAGTCATCACACTGTCCCCGCTGCGCCCCGAGGACGCCGGGGCGCACCTCGCTGGGGAGGACGAGGAAGCGGGGAATCGGCGACGGTGACGAACTGCGGCTCGCGACCGCAACGGCAACAAGCTCCCGGACTCCGGCTGCCAGTTCCTCCGGGAGTAGCACAGCTGCTCCATCTCCGGTCTGACGCGGGACCGCCGGGCCCGTGATTCTCTGAAGGGCGTGACGGTTCAGGGGAGTTCAGCGGGGGCGGGGCCACCGTGGGCCGCCCGGTTCGGGTGGGGCGGGCTCGGGTTGTTCCTGCTCGCCTGGACGGTGTTCGAGGGGGTGGAGCACGCGGGGCTGACGATCCCGCTGGCAGTAGCCGGGCTTGCCGTTCCGGCGCTGTCAAAGATCCTTCCAGATGGGGCAGTTGTACGGCAGTTGCTGCTCCGGGCCTGGGTGCCGCTGGCCGTCATCGCGGTCTGCTCGGCCGTTCCCGGCCCGGCCGAGGACACCGCCGCTCCCTTCGCCTTCGGCATGGCCTGGCTGACCCACCTCGCGCTGCGGCACGCGGTGGGCGGGGCGGGAGCGGGAAGTCGGTAGGGCCGACTTCCCGCTCCGCTCAGCCGATCCGTTTCTCGAACCAGTGGTGGGCGTACGGCTCGTCGTTGAACGCGGCGACCTCCTGGAAGCCGTACGAGTGGTACAGGCCGATTGCGGCGGTGAGCGCCTTGTTGGTGTCCAGGCGCAGCACGGTGCGGCCGTGTCGGGCGGCACGCGCCTCCAGTTCGGCGAGGAAGCGGCGGCCGAGGCCGAGGCCCCGGGCCTGGGGTGCGACCCACATGCGCTTGATCTCGCCGGGGGCGTCGGGCGGCAGTTTGAGGCCGGCGCAGCCGATCGGCTCGCCGTGCAGCCGGGCCACCAGGAACTGGCCGCGCGGCGGCCGGAGTTCGCCCGCGTCGGGCAGCAGGCTCCGGGCCGGGTCGAAGCCGGTGTCGAAGCGTTCCTGGATCTCGGCGTAGTAGGAGCACAGGCAGTACTGCGCGTCGGGGTGGTCCGGGTCGACGGTGTCCAGGGTGACAGTCGCGGCGGTGAGCAGCCGGTCGACCTCGGCCATGGCGGCGACCAGCCGGGCGCGTTGGGTGGTGTTGAGCGGTTCGAGCAGGGAGGCGGCGAGTTCGTCGCTTCGGGTGTCGAGCGCGGCGCGTTCCGCGCGGCCGGCGTCGGTGAGCCGGACGGTGCGCACCCGCCGGTCCCGGGGCTGGGGTTCGACCGTCACCAGGCCGTCGGTCTCCAGGGAGCGCAGCAGCCGGCTGACGTACCCGGAGTCGAGCCCGAGGCGATCCCGCAGCCGCCGTACGTCCTGGCCCTGCTCGCCGATCTCCCAGAGCAACCGGGCCTCCCCGATGGGCCGGCCCTGGCCCAGGTAGTGGTCGTGGAGGACGCCCACGCGTTCGGTGACGGTGCGGTTGAACCGCCGTACCTGGCCGATCTGCGCGTCGGTCTCCGCGCCGGCCTCCGTGTAGAGCTGTGCCTCTGGCTGAACCGGATCCATTCTCTGACCTTAGTCAGAGAATGGATCCGGCACCAGCGGACGCCCCGCCCGGTCTCAGCGCGCCGCGTCGAGGAGCAGCTTCGCCGCCACCCCCGTCCCGTCCGTACGGATCTCGCCCGCGAACGCCTCCGCCCGGGCGCCGACCCCGGGCGTCAGTGCCCGCTTGAGCGCGGTCGAGAGCGAGTCGACCGTGGCGGCCGGGCCGTCGTGGGCCGCGCCGATGCCCAGGACGGCGACGCGGTCGGCCCAGTACGGCTGGTCGACGATCTGCGGCACCACGACCTGCGGCGTGCCCGCCAGGGCCGCGGTCGTCGTGGTGCCCGCCCCGCCGTGGTGGACGACGGCGGCGACCCGGGCGAACAGGGCCTGCTGGTTGACCTCGCCGACGGCGAAGCAGTCGCCCCCGCCGTCCACCGGCGCGAGGTTCGCCCAGCCCCGGGCGAGCACGATCCGCCGTCCCAGTGCCCGGGCCGCCTCGATCGCCACCGGGCCGGCGTCCGGCGCCCCGTGCAGCGGCATGCTGCCGAAGCCGACGTACACCGGGGGCTCGCCCGCCTCCAGGAACGCCAACAGCTCGGCGGGCAGCGGGCGTTCGTCCGGCAACAGCCAGGCGCCGGTCTGCACGACCTCGCGCTCGGCGGGCTGCTGCCAGGGGCCGAGCAGCTGGTCGGTGGCCAGCCACGGGCGGTCGGTGAACACATGGTCGCGCACGTTCTCCACCTCCGGGAGGCCGAGCGACGCCCGGTGGGCGTTGACCTGCTCCCGGAACAGGGCGTTCATGGTCCCGATGTTGAAGTCCCACAGCTCCCGGTTGTCGGTCATCTCCGGCGGGTACGGCTGGCTGGGGAACTCGAACGGCTGGTGGTGCGGGGACGGCAGCATGGTCGGCTGGAGCGCCACGTACGTGAAGCGGGCACCCACCTTCTCGGCCGCCGCCTGCGCGCCGGCCACGGCCGGGAACAGGCCGGTCGCCACCACCGCGCCGCCCGGCTCGGCCACCGTGGCGACCGCCTCGTGAAACTGCCGGACCAGCGTCGCCACCCGGGTGGGGAAGTCCACCGGCGCCGACGACGCCCCGCTCGCCAGCGCGCGCACCGACTCCCCCACCGGCACCGTCTCCACCCCTACGGCGGCCAGCCGCTGCGCGAACTCCTCGTCCGGCGGCGCGCACACCCGCACCTCCGCGCCGAGTTCCCGCAGCTTGACCGCGAGGCCCGCCAGCGGCTGGACGTCACCGCGCGACCCGTACGTGGACAACACCACTCGCATCCCGTGCATCTCCCGTTCCCCCAGCTCCCGCCCTGGAGTTGGAGATTCTGCGGCACGACGGGGGCCTTGCGGCAAGGCCCCCTGTGCGCTATACGTTGGGAGTGGCGGGGAGTGGGTGCCGAGAGCCCCACCAGCCCTGTCAGCCCCGCAGCGCCGCCACGGTCTCCTCGACCAGCGCCCGCGCCCGCTCCACGGTCTCCGCCAGTGTCCCGACGCTCTCCCCCGCGGCCCCCAGCAGGCTCCGCACACGTCGCTCGAACTCCTTGGGCGCGCCGGGGAGTCGCGCGGCGACGGCGAGCGCGCCCTTCTCGTTGAGGCACCAACGCCGGTCATGCGCGTACAGCGCCTGCACCAGCACCCCGACCGCGCGGGACAGGCAGAGCGAGACGTACAGGGTGTCGCCCCGCGCAGCGCCCTTCGCCGCGGCCCCGACCAGGAACTCCGCCTCCCACGCGCCCGCCGTCAAGGCGCCGCGCAGCCGCTCGGGGTACGCGGTGGCCTGCGCCTGTAGCGACGCCAACTCCCCTGCGGGATCGGCGAGTACCCGCCCCAGGGCGACCTCACCGGCATAGCAGGGCGACCAGAAGCCGAGCGGATGCCCGGCCTGCACCCCCACCTCGTACCGGCCCTCGCGACAGTCCGCCCACACCCGCTCGACCCGGTCGAGGTCGCGCAGGATCCAGTCGACGGCGACCCCGTCGACCCGCAGCCACGCGCCCCCGTTCACCCACGGCCCCCAGCCGCCCGGCCCGGCCACCTCCACCTCCGGCCCGGCCGACTCCCGCAGCGCGGCGAGGTCCAGGTCGCCCCGGTAGTAGACCCCGAGGTCCCAGTCCGACTCCGGCCGGTGCTCACCGCGCGCCCGGCTCCCGCCGAGCATCACCCCCACCACGCCCGGCACGTCCGCCAGTTGGCCCGCCATGTGCTCGATGATCGCTCGCATGACGGGAAGTCTGGCCGCGGAACGGGCGCCGGACCAGCGGATTCCGGCGCGCCGGCCCGATCAGCGCCCCGCCTTCACGCCTGCGGCCCAGCAGGCGTTCACCGCGCGCGACCAGGTGAGCGGGTTGTCGGCGGCGGCCGCAGCCAGGGTGGCCGCGGCCGCCGACACCTCCTGCTCCCAGGCGTGAACGGCCTCGGCCTCCGTCTCCTCCAGGCAGGTGGAGCAGCACATCCGGAGCACCGCCTCGGCGAACTGCCACTCCACCTCGGTGGCGGTCTCCCCCATGTCGTGCCAGACCCAGCCGACCGCTTCCCCGGGCCTGAGCTCACCCGCGACCACCCCGGCCGCCAGGTGCCGCAGCAGGCAGCGCTCGGCCAGGCGGCTGTCCGGTCGCGGCACGCCGAGCTCCTCCAGCGCCTCCCGGAACAGCTCCTCCAGCTCGGCGGTCGGCTCGCCCCGCCCCCGCCCCGCGAGGTCGCACAGGGCGGGTGAATCCTCGCCCGCCGCCAGCAGTTCGGCGGCGGCCATCGGCAGGTCCTCGGGGAACACCAGGCCGGCGACGTGCTGCCAGGCCAGGGTGAATACGGCGTCCATGACGGCATCCTGGCGCGCCCGGCTCCCCGGTGACCAGCGGTTTATGGCCCTTCTGCCGCATCTGCGGGTGCACCGATCCACGGCTGGACGTGGAACACGCCACGTGCCCGCTACGACCGTTACCAGGCCCGGTTCTGCGTCAGTGCGTCAGGCCGGTACGACGGCGCTCGGGGTGCCGGCCGTGACGCGCAGCAGTTCCTCGTACGTCATCGGCACGACGGTGTGCGGGTGTCCGGCAGCCGCCCACAGCACCTCGTACTGCTGCAGCGCGGTGTCGACCACCGTGCGCAGCGGGGCCGGGTGGCCGGTCGGCGCGACGCCGCCGATGGCCTGGCCGGTGGCCTCACGGACCTGGGCCGCGGAGGCCCGTTCGATCGCCTCGGCGTTTAACTGCGCGGCCAGGTAGGCGGTGTCGACCCGGTGGGCGCCGCTGGTCATCACCAGCAGCGCTTCGCCGTCGCAGCGGAACACCAGGCTGTTGGCGATCGCGCCGACCGCGCAGCCGAGCGCGGCGGCGGCCTCGGCGGCCGTACGGGCGGAGTCGGGCAGGACGACGATCTCACCGGCGATGCCGGCCGCCGCCAGCGCCTCGGCGACCACGAGGCTTCGGGCAGGGAGAGAAGAGTCATCGCCACATCACGCCTTTCCCGAACCACCGGCCGCACGGCCGGCGGCACCGACGCCGTCGGGCGGGTGCTGGCGACAGAGCTGGAGGCGACCCGCTCCCGGCTGGTCGACTCCTAGCGACAGCGGCCCGGCAGCGCTCCGGAAGGGGCGTCACACAGTTTTCACATAGCGGCCACCCGGCGTCTGCGAGCGTCGTTGACAATATGTCAAGAGGCACCAGGCGCGGCTGCTTCGGACACAAACAGTCAACCTGCGGGTGACGTTGTGTCTGGTCGGTGCGCAAGCACCGCCCAGGCGGCGAACGGGCTTTCACTCCAATCACACGATATGGCTAATATCGCCTCGTCAAAGAAGCCCGTGCCCGGACGGCCCGCCCCTCAGCCGGCCGCCAGCCCCAAGGAGTCTGCTCTGCGCGCGCGTGCGAATCGGCGGCCCTCGACGCCGAAGGCCCCCCGCAGGCGTCCACGCCTGTCCCTGCGGACGGCGCTGATCGTCCTGGCCGTCGTCCCCAGCCTGGCCCTGGTCGCCCTCTGGGCGGTGTCCAGCGGTGAGACGGTCTTCGACTTCCAGCGCCAGGCGGCCCAGGGGATGCTGGCCAAGAAGGCCGGCCAGCCGTCCAACATCGTCTACTACAACCTCCAGGAAGAGCGCCGGCTCAGCGCCGAGGCGCTCGCCCGGCCTGCCTCCAACACCGACCAGCTGCGCCGCCAACGGCAGTTGACCGACAACGCGGTGCGCCAGTTCCAGGCGCTGTCCGGCGAGACCGCCGACGACGCCCCCGGCGACGTCCGCACCGCCGTCGCCGAGGCCCGGCAGGCCATGAGCAAACTGGGCGAGCAGCGCGCCGCCGTGGACAAGGGCTCGATCGACCAGCAGACGGTCTTCACCTACTACACCGACCTGATCGCCGTCGACCTGCGGCTGTTCACCGCGCTCGGCCACGTCAACGCGGGCGA
This sequence comes from Kitasatospora sp. NPDC001159, assembly GCF_053598235.1. NCBI lineage: Bacteria > Bacillati > Actinomycetota > Actinomycetes > Kitasatosporales > Streptomycetaceae > Kitasatospora > Kitasatospora sp. NPDC001159. The sequence goes on along the minus strand of NZ_JBSFJV010000059.1, from coordinate 9,078 downwards.
GGTCACCTGGGAGTCCAAGACCCTGGTCAACTCCTTCTGGGCGAAGGAGATGCTGGCCCGCGAGGACGCGATCCTGGCCCGCGGCTGGCCGGGCGGGCGGCTCAGCACCGCCGACTACCAGCAGGTCCAGCAGCTGATCGGCGCCCAGGACCACCTGTTCACCGTCCAGATCGTCCCGTCCATCCCGGACGGCGAGGCCGGCGCCTGGCACGACCTGATGAACAGTCCGGCCTGGCAGGCCAAGGCCGCCGTCGAGCAGCAGCTCACCAAGCCCACCGCCGCCGACTCCAACGGCACCGTCAAACTGCCGCCCGCCCAGGACCAGTGGCGCCAGAGCATCGACCAGCTCAACCCGCTACTGGTCAAGGCCATCGAGGCCCGCACCAGCGCGATCGTCGAGGTCGGCAAGCGCACCATCGTCGACCTGCTCACCCGGGTCGTGCTGACCGCCGTCATCGGCCTGATCACCGTGGTCGCCGTCGTCATCGCCTCCTGGCGGCTCAGCCGCTCGCTGCGCCGCCGGATCAAGGAGGTGCACACCCAGGCCGAGGAGATGGAGCGCACCCTGCCCGAAGTGGTCGAGCGCCTCGGCCGCGGCGAGCAGGTCGACGTCGAGGCCGAGAGCCGCGCCGTCACCGCCGGGGCGCACGGCACCGGTACCGACGAACTCGCCCGCCTCGGCCAGGCACTCAACCTGGCCCGCTCCGCCGCCCTGGCGGCCGCCGTCCGGCAGGCCGAGCAGCACCGCGGCTTCGAGCGGCTGCTCCAGCGCATCGCCCGCCGTACCCAGCTGCTGATCGGACGCCAGCTGCGCAAGCTCGACGAGCTGGAGCGCAAGCACGAGGACCCGGAGGTCCTGGAGGGCCTGTTCGACCTCGACCACCTCACCGCCCGCCTGCGCCGCTACGAGGAGAACCTCGTCATCATGGCCGGCGGCCAGCCGCAGCGGCGCTGGCGCAAGCCCGTCCCGCTGCTGGACGTGCTGCGCTCCGCCCAGGGCGAGGTGCAGGACTACCGCCGGATCACGATCGACGTCGAGGGCCACCCGTGGCTCTCCGAGCGGGCCGTCGGGCCGGTCGCGCACGTGCTGGCCGAGCTGATGGAGAACGCCACCACCTTCTCCAAGCCGCCCACCCCGGTCGAGGTCCGGGCCGCCATGGTCGGGCGCGGGCTCGCGGTCGAGATCGAGGACCGCGGCCTCGGCATGGACCCGGAGCAGTACGACGCGGCCAACGAGCTGATGAGCCGCCCGCCGCGCACCGACGTGCTGGCCCGCGCCGACGACATCCGGCTCGGCTTCCACGTGGTCGCGCGCCTCGCCGCGCTGAACGGGCTGAAGATCGAGTTCCGGCCGTCGGCCTTCGGCGGCACCCGGGTGGTCGTGCTCGTCCCGGACGAGCTGGTCATCGACGGCGACGCCGGGCTGCCGGACGCCGCGCCCGTCGAGCCGATCCCGCTGGTCCGGCGGTCCCGCCGGGCGGTGCGCTCCGCCTCCGACGAGGCACCGCAGCCCGCCCTGCCGGTGGGGCCGCCGATGGCACCGGTGGACTCCTTCGGGCCCAGGAAGTCCTTCGCGCCCGCCGACCGCGTCGCACCGGCGGTGCAGGAGCCGGCCGTGCAGGAGCAGACGTTCCGGGAACAGCCGATCGAGCACAGCTCCCCCGCCGCCCCACTCCCGGCGCACGAGGCCCAGGCCGTCCAGGACACCCACCCCGTCCAGGACGCCCCCGTCTACCCGGACATCGCCTACGCCCGGGTCACCGAGGCCGAGGCCCCGTACGCCGACGAGCAGTACCGCCCGGCCGACCACTACCGGCTGGCCGAGCGGCGCCGCGAGTACCCCTCCGCCGTGCCGGTGAGCCCGGTCGAGGGCGGGCAGCCGCCGCTGCCGCAGCGGGTCCGCCAGGCCAGCCTGGCCGCCGAGCTGCGGGTGCCGCCGCCGGCCCGCCAGGAGTGGGTCGAGCCGGCCGCCGAGCAGCCGGCCGGCGGCCCGTTCCACCGGCCCGACCAGCCCGGCCGCCCCGAGCGTCCGGTACGGCGCTCCGGCGCCACCATCGGCGCCTTCCAGCGCCAGTCCCGCGCCGCCCGCGCCCAGGACAGCGGTCAACACCCACTGCCCCGGGCCACCGTCACCCCGCCGGCTCCCCCCAGCACGCCCGCCGGTCCCCCAGCCTCCGCGTCCGCCCCGTCCCCGTGGGCCCTGCCGGTCGCGGAGCCCCGAACCACACGAAGGAATGACCAGCCATGAACCGCACGATCGCCACCCACCAGGACCTGGACTGGCTGCTGGACGGACTCGTCGACTCGGTGCCCGGGACCCGCAACGCCGTCCTGCTCTCCGACGACGGCCTCGTGGTCAGCCACTCCCGCACCATCGAGCGGGCCGACGCCGAGCGGCTGGCCGCCGTCGCCACCGGCCAGCAGTCGCTCGCCCGGGGCGTCGGCCAGCTCTTCGACGGCGGGCCGGTGCACCAGGTGATCGTCGAGCTCGCCGAGTGCTGGCTGTTCATCATCGCCGCCGCGCAGGGCACCCACCTGGCCGTGGTCGCCTCCCAGGAGGTGGACGCCGAGGTGATGTCCGTCGCGATGCACACCCTGGTGCAGCAGGTCGGCCAGAAGCTCACGACCCCCGCCCGGGCCGAGGCCGCGCCCGCCTCCTTCGACGTCTTCGCCAGCCGGAACCGGGGCTGACGCCGCGTGGGCCCGCACAGCGGACCGGGGGACGGCTGGGCGCGCGACCGGGTGCCGCACTGGAGCGAGCTGGAGGAGCCGGAGGCGGAGGACGAGACGGGCGTCATGGTGCGCCCGTACACCATCACCCGCGGCCGGACCGCGCCCGAGCGCGGCGACCTCACCCTGATCACCGTGATCACCACGGTCGACGAGGAGGCCGACGCGGCCCTGGCGCGGGGCAGCCGCGCCGGTGCCCGCGGCCTCCAGCCCGAGCACCGGCTGATCCTCGACCGCTGCCGGCGCCCGGCAGCCGTCGCCGAGGTGGCGGCCGGCCTGGACCTCCCGGTCTCGGTCACCAAGATCCTGCTGGGCGACCTGGTCGCCCAGGGCCTGCTGAAGGCCCGGGCGCCGATCTCGGTGGCCCGCGCCGCCGGGGGCGTGGACCTCGGCCTGCTCACGGCCGTACGCGAAGGACTCCGGAGACTCTGAACCATGGCAACACCTCACTCCAGCAAGACCGTTGACGGGAGCGCCGCCGCCCCGGCCGCCGTCAAGATCCTCATCGCGGGCGGCTTCGGCGTCGGCAAGACCACCCTGGTCGGCTCGGTCAGCGAGGTCACCCCGCTGCGCACCGAGGAGTACCTGACCACGGCCAGCGTCGGCGTGGACGACCTGGCCGGCGTCGACCAGAAGGACACCACCACCGTCGCCCTGGACTTCGGCCGGATCACCGTCAGCCCCGAGCTGGTGGTCTACCTGTTCGGCACGCCCGGGCAGGAGCGGTTCTGGTTCATGTGGAACGACCTGGTCAACGGCGCCCTCGGCGGGGTCGTCGTCGCCGACACCCGGCGGCTGGAGACCAGCTTCGCGTCCATCGACTTCTTCGAGAGCCGGGGCATCCCGTTCGTGGTCGCGATCAACTGCTTCCACAACCACAACACCCGCACCCCGGACGAGATCCGGGCCGCGCTCGACCTCGACCCGCAGGTCCCGATGCTGATCGGCGACGTCCGTGAGCGCGCTTTCGGACGCGACCTGCTGCTCGCCCTGGTCGACCACCTGATGGACCTCGCCGCCGTCGCCCCCGTCAGCTGAGCCCCTTCCTCGTACGGGAGTCACCCCATGACCACACCCCTGCGCGTCCTCGTCCACGGCGGCGGCATCGGCGGCCTCACCCTCGCCACCGCCCTCGCCCGCCGCGGCCACCACGTCGAGGTCGCCGAGTTGCGCGACGAGTTGGAGGCGCTCGGCGTCGGCCTCATCCAGCCCTCCAACGCCCTGCACGTGATGCGCGAGATCGGCGTGCTGGACGAGTGCCTCGCCGTCGGCTTCGAGTGGGAGGTGCTGACCATCTGCGACCCGGCCGGCACCACCCTGGCCCGGATCCCCCAGCCCCGGATGGGTGACGCCCCCTCCAACAACGGCATCCCGCGCCCCGCCCTGGCCCGGGTGCTCGCCGCCGCCGCGGCCTCGGCGGGTGCCTCCGTCCGCTTCGGGACGACCATCGCTTCGGTGAAGGACGACGGCGAGGGGGTCGACGTCGCCCTCACCGACGGGCACGGCGGCCGCTACGACCTCGTCGTCGGCTTCGACGGCATCGGCTCGCCGCTGCGCAGGCACCTGTACGGCGAGAAGTACGCCCCCGAGTACACCGGATTCGCCAACTGGCGTGTCACCCTTCCGCGTTCGCCCGAGCTCCAGGGCGTGGTGATGTCGGCCGGCAACCTCAAGGCCAAGGCGCTGCTCACCCCGATCAGCGCGGAACTCATGTACCTGGGCTCGGTCTTCGCCGAGGCCGAGGACTTCCGCCCTGACCCTGAACGCGCCCACGAGCAGCTCCGCGAGCGGCTGGCCGGCTTCGGCGGCCCGATCGCCGACGCCCTCGCCCAGGCCACCGACCCGGCCGCCGTGGTCTACTCCCGGATCTCCCAGGTCACCGTCGAGGAGCCCTGGCACGTCGGCCGGATCGCCCTGGCCGGCGACGCCGCCCACGCCTCCACCCCGCACCTCGCCCAGGGCGCCGCGATGGCCGTCGAGGACGCCCTCGTGCTGGCCCAGAGCCTGGACGCGGCGGACTCCGTCCCGGCCGCGCTCGCCGAGTGGGAGGCCAGGCGCCGCCCACGCGCCATGTGGGTGCAGGCGATGTCCCGGGCGATCCTCAAGCAGGAGACGGGAACGCCGACGACGCCGGAGGAGGACGAGCTGTTGAAGGTCGGCATCCCGGGCGCGGCCCACGTGCTGGTCAAGCCGTACTGAGTCCTCGCCTCCGGGCCCGCGCGGGGTTGTGCCCACGCGGGCCCGCGCTGCGGGCTGGCGATGTCTGGAAACCCGGACGGCACCGTGATGCCCGCGATCAGCGAGTGACCTGCTCGCGCCGTCTCCAGACCCCCGCCGAAATGCGGGCCAGCAGCCGAGCCGCCGGGTCGCCGCGGTCCGCGCCGGAGGCGAGCGGGCCGGTGTAGCAGACCGCGATCAGGTACGGCGGGCAGTCGTACGGGCGGACCAACCCGACACAGTGCCGGGCGCCGGGGATCCAGCCGTTCTTGAACGCGATCCGGGTTCCGGGCGGCAGCCCGGCGGCGAGGTCCACCCGGAAGTCGTTGCGCTCCAGCAGTGCGAGGAGCTCCGGTTCGTCCGCGAGTGAGTGGAGCAGCCGTACGAGGTCGCGGGCGCTCACCCGGTTGTGCACGCCCGCGTCGCGCGCCGCGTAGTCCTCGATCCCGCGCGGGCTGGCGCTGCGGGTGGCTCCGGCCTGGCGCCAGACCTCGGCCACGGCCCGCTGGTCGGTGCGGGCGAGGCAGAGGTTGGTGGCCAGGTTCGAGGAGTGGGTGATCATCCGCTCGGCGAGCAGGCGAAGCGGCACATGGGTGCCCAGCAGCTCCCAGGGCAGCGGATCGCTGTCCCAGTCAGGGTCGTTGCCGAACTCTCCGCCGACGACCGATCTATGGTGGTTCGTCACCGGAACCTCGGCATCGAGGTTCGCCCCACTGCGGGTCAGCGCGGCGAGCACAGCGATCTTCATCGTGCTTGCAGCGTCGTGCAGTTCGTCCGGCGCACGCGTGAACACCGGTTCGGCTTTGCCTGCCCAGGGGGCCACCACCACGGAGAGCATGGAGGAAGAGTAGGGGAGATCGGGTCAGACCTCGGCCGTTGCGGTGAACGACACGACCGCCTCCCACGCGGCGGGGACCGAACGAGAGTTGGGGCTCGCTCTTGTCCTTGGAGTCACGCACGTGGATGACACCGGGGGTCTCGGCGACCTCGACGCACTCGGCGCCTTCGTTGCTGCTGTAGCTACTCTTGAACCAGACCAGCCCCATTCCGTCTGACGGTACGCCAACGGCCCGCCGCCCGGAAGGCGGTGGGCCGTTGAGAGGAGGTCGGATCAGACCTCGGCGGTGGCGGCGAATTTCACGAACGCCTTCCACACGGCCGGCTCGAAGGCCAGCTGGGGGCCGCTCTTGTCCTTGGAGTCACGCACGTGGACGACGCCGGGGGTCTCGGCGACCTCGACGCATGCAGCGTCCTCATTGGTGCTGTAGCTGCTCTTGAACCACGCCAGCTCGGACATGCCTATCGCTCTCCCAGAATCTGTTCGATCAGGGCCAGGGACCCCCTCAGCCCCAGGGCCTGAGCCCGGATGCTGCTGTACCGCGCGGCCATATTACGGACCTCGACCGGGTCCGTGATCAACCGATTTACGTGCTGCACCGCCACGTACCCAATCTGCGGCCGCCCGTTGCTAGGTGTGAGCAAGATGAACGAGCCCCCCATTCCCGAGTGGCACATCCGATCGAGCGGCATGACCTGGAGTTCAGGCCTCGCATCTGTCCTACCTTCAGAAGGTGTTGCAGTTGATCCTTGTGGACGTCCCATCCGCCGAGCGGGCGCCGGAGAACACTCTCGTCGATTACCCAAGTTACGACCGGCAGGGGCCAGCGGGTCAGGATTTCTTGCCGGGCCAGCCGCACCGCCACCCACTCATCGATCTTCTCCGGTGCGAGCAGTCCCCGCACACCGAGCCGTTCCACTCCGCCCTCCTCATCGTCGCGGAGCTCGCCGCGAACGCGATCACCCACGGACGCGTTCCGGGGCGCGGCTTCGAGCTTCACCTCGCGCTCACCACCACCGCGCGCCGGGGCACCACCCTCCGCATCGAGATCAGCGACCCCCGGGGAGACCGGCTCCCCGTCCTCCCGACCGTCCACGTCCCCAACGCCCAGTCCGGACGCGGCCTCACCCTCATCGACGCCCTCTGCGACCGCTGGGGCACCATCCCCCGCCACCCCAACTCCAAGACCGTCTGGGCCGAACTCGACCTCACCGCCCCCGATGCCACCTGAACTCCGCCATAGCCCAGGCCAAGCGACCCTCTGCACCCTCCTCCCCTTCGCACTCCTCCTCGCCCTCCTCGCCTGGGCCTACCCCCTCACCACCCACCACCACAACCACAACCACAACCACCCGCACTCCACTCCAAGCCCAACCGCCACCCCGTAACGCAAGAGGAGTGGGAAGTCGGACAGGCCGTCCTCCCACTCCTCCTACATTTCCAGCTCAGCCTCGGCCGGTGAGGACCAGGGGCTGGTAGTCCGGGGACTTGGGTGTGTTGCCGGCGCCCAGGGCGGTGAGACGGTTGCCCGGGGCGGCGACGACAGCCTGGTAGGAGAGGTTCTCGTAGCCGGTCACCGAGAGGTCCAGGGTCTGCCAGCGGCCGTGGGTGTAGCGGAAGCCGATCGGGCGGTCCTGAGGACCGCTCGAGTCCCAGCCGACGGCGGCCATGCCGCCGGGGACGGCGGTGACCGACCACAGCTTGCCCGCGACGCCTTCGGGGGCTGGGACGGTCGTCCAGGTGCGGCCGTCGAAGTGGGCGACCAGCGGGTGGCCGCGGTCCTTGTCGGCGAGGAGGGCACGACCGACGACCCAGACGTCCTTCGGCCCGCTCGCGGCGACGCTCTGGTACTCGCCGGCGAAGCCGGTGAAGGCGGGGGCTTCGACGCGGCTCCAGGCCCGGCCGTCGTAGTGCAGGAGCACCGGCTTGTCGTCGGGGGCGGCGGTGTTGCCCACCGCCCAGACGTCGTCGCGGGCGATCTCGGTGACGGAGTTGAGCCACCAGTCGCCGTCGATCCCGTCGGCGCTCATGCGGTGCCAGGCCGTGCCGTCCCAATGCTCGATGAGCCCGGTGGTGCGGGTCTCGACGCTCGTGCCGCCGTTGGGGCCGGGCGTGCGGCCGGTGACGACGGCCGCGCTGCCGACGACCCAGGCGTTGTCTGGGCGCGGCGCCGAGGACCCGAGAAGGTTGACGTTGTAGAGCTCGCCGGGCGGCGGCTCGATCGGGGTGGACGCCCAGGCGGCGCCGTCCCAGTGCTCGGCGAGGATCCGACCGGTGGTGGGCTCGCGGTCGCCGAACACCCAGGCATCGCGCGTCGAGCTGCCGGCGACCGTGGTGGCCCGCATCGTGAAGTCCGGTGCAGGGGACGGCAGTTCCTTCCACTGCCGGCCCTGGCGGTCGTCGTGACTCACGACCACGGGCGTGAAACGAACATGCATCCCGGATCCGGTGATCCGGAAGCCCGCGGCCCACGTGGTGTGGCTGTCCAGCTGCACTCCGGAACTCAACACCGCTCCCGACAAGGGGAGTTTGGCGGGAGCGAATCCGCCGGAGAGGGCCGCCTCGGACGCGTCCGGAGCGTCCGCCGCCAAGGCGGGCGGGGCTGCCAGCGCCGTCACCGCGGCAACCGCCAGTGCCACTGCCGCCCGGCGCAGTATTCGCTTCATCGTTCGGTCCCCCTCGTATCTCTTCGGAGTCGGCGGACCGTCGATCGGCCCGCCCACAGAGGGAGATGAGGCGGACCGGGCGTTGTGTTACACGAGGTACTCCAGCCCGGCCGGTTGAGGACCCTGGCCAGTCACCGCTCCCGCTCGGCGTTCCGGGCGGCCGTCCGCTGGCGCCAGCGGTCCATGGCCTGCTGAAAGGCCTTGATGACCACCAACCGCCTCAACCGCCGCCCGCAGCGCCCTGGCCCGCGAGTACGTCCACCTGTCGTACGGCCAGGGGCAGTAAGGCGGTTGGGGCTTCGGGATGATGGTGCGCACCTACCGCGGTGACTACGCGCCCGTCGGCCAGTTCGGCTGGGACGGCGGAAGCGGCACCTCGACCTACGCCGACCCGGAGAACGGGCTCGTCGGCATCGTGCTCACCCAGGTCGGGATGTCCGTCCCGCACTCGGCGCGGCTGATCCACGACTTCTGGACCACGGTCTACCAGGCGATCGAGGACTGACACCGGCCCGTGAAATAACGAGAGGAGTGGGGGGGGGGGGCCGGCGGCGGGGACCCCGCGACGGTCGTGTTGAAAAAAATAGTGTTTTATAAAAATTATTTATTTATGGGCGCGGCGCGCGT
>NZ_JBSFJV010000058.1:0-54702 GCF_053598235.1 Kitasatospora sp. NPDC001159 | reverse complement strand
CCCAGCCCCCCCCCCCCCCACAAAGAACACAGAATGGACAACAGCCCCCAGGCGCTCTTATCCCCACCCCTCGCCCCCCTCCCCCCCGCCGCGCCGGGGCAGCGAACGCTGCCCTCGCGGGCCTTCCCATGCTCGTGGCCCAACCATGACGCTGGTGTCCCCGGGAAGTCGGACGATCGGAAGGGGCTCGTGTGGGCGCGCGCGACTACGACAGGAAGTCCGAGCACCTCAAAGTCCGGCCGCAGCCGCGCAATCGTGCGACGTCCTCGGCCGAAGCCCCTCCGATGCGGGCCGGCGCACACATCACACCCGCCACGGCTGCCGCCCTCCAACGCTCCGTGGGCAACCTCGCGGTGGGCCACGCGATCCAGCGTGCCGGGCGCGAGAAGACCCTCGGTGCCCAGATGGACAAGGTCGCCGCGCAGAAGCCCTCAACGAAGATCGCGACGGCGACCCCGCTGAAGCAGAGGACCGGCCGGGGCGGGAAGAAGCGCGACGACAAGCTGATCTCGGCGGCCAGCGGTTACGAAAGCTTCTCGCGGGGACAGCGGGGCACTCATGAGGCCAAAGAACTCTCCGGGGAGCGCCAGCAGACTGCCGTCGGCGAGGGGTGGCGACCGCCGTGGGCGGACATCGAGCAGTTGGAGGGCTGGCCGCCGCACAACTGCGCGGAGGCGCACCTCTACATGAAGATGGTCGGCAAGGGACTCAACCCCAAGCACTACCGGCTTACGACCTACGACGTCAACGAGCGGATCGCACCGCCCTGCAAGAACTGCGCCCAGTGGGTGGGGAAGTCCTTCGGCGCCGTCGTCGGCGGAAACCGCGACTACAACCCCGGCCGCTGATCCCCGGTGCGACAGCCCCGCGAGCGGTCGCGGATATTGGGTGGCATGCCTGATGACAGGCAGACAAGATCACGGCATGCACGCCTTCCTTGAGACCGAGCGGCTCGTGCTGCGCCCGTTCGCCGAGGCCGACGCCGATCACCTCTTCGCCCTGGACAATGACCCCGAGGTGATGCGGTTCATCAACGGCGGTAAGCCAGCCAGCCGGGAGACGGTCGAGACGAGGGTCCTGCCGCGGCTCCTCCACGACTACCCCTGCCTCGGCACCCGTGGCTTCTGGGCCGCCGAGGAGAAGGCCACCGGGACTTTCCTGGGTTGGTTCGACTTCCGCCCCCTCGACGAGCACAGCCCGGCCGTCTTGGAACTCGGATACCGGCTGAACCAGGCGTCCTGGGGCAAGGGTTACGCCACCGAGGGATCGCGGGACCTGATCGACAAGGGCTTCACCGACCTCGGAGTGGAACGGGTCACCGCGAACACCATGGCCGTCAACACCCGTTCCCGACGCGTGATGGAGAAGTCCGGCCTGTCGTTCCTCCGGAACTTCACCGGCGGCTGGCCGGACGCGATCCCCGGTTCCGAACACGGCGAAGTCGAGTACGAGCTCACCCGATCCGACTGGCAGCAGCGACAGTCGGCATCTCCCACGCCGGACCAGTAGCCCAGAGCAACGTCGCCGCTTCGGCGAGGCCGAAGCGGCGGGATCAGGTGTAGGTGGTGCGGGAGCGGAGGACCCGGTCGGCGAGGTCGACGGCCTCCCGCACCGGGACGAGGCGGCAGTCGGCGGTGCCGATGCGGGCGGTGGTGACGCCGGTGGCGGCGGCGAGGACGCGGGTGCCGAGGTCGGCGAAGTGCACGTCGTCCAAGTCCGGGGCCTCGAACGCGGTCCAGCCGTCCGAGGCGACGCAGCGGTACTCCCGTACCCGCACGCCCGGCTGGCGGAGGTCCGCAAGGTGGAAGGCGGTGAATCGAGCCATCGGCACGCCGAGCATCAGCACCCGGGCGTCGAGGTCGTAGAGACGCCCCAGCGGGGAGTCCGGCCCGAGGTGGGAGGTGAGCGGGTGGCGCCCGGTGATCGCGCCCGCCAGCGGGCCGACCGCCGCCCAGGAGGTCTGCGGGTGGCCGCTGCGCAGGGCACCGGGGCAGGTGCGGACGGCCTCCGAGAGCGCGCCCATCGTCGGGGACGCCGGGGTGGTCGCCGGGTCGAAGCGCGGCATCCGCGCCCGGTAGGCGCCGGCCTCGGCCGGGGAGAGCCCGGCGACGGCCGCCTGGTAGATCCGCGAGGTGGAGGAGTTCTCGGGCGTGGCGGTGTAGGCCACCAACGTCCCGTCGTCACCAAGGACTTCGCGCAGGGCGCCGACCACGCCGTCCGCCCCGCCCTCGACCGGCCCGAGCGCCCGCAGCGACGCCTGGACGTGCAGCACCATGCCTGCCCGGACGCCGAGTTCGGCGAACCGGGCGGCGAGAGTGGCAGAAGACAACACGACCGCTCCTTCAGGGTCAGACCTTGGCCAGGCGCTCCTGACGCGCCCGCTCGGCGTCCCGCTCCGCCGCGGCCGGCAGCGACACCGCGAGCCACGGGGAGATGCTCTCCCGCATCCCGTCCGCGAAACGCCGGCCGAGCGCCGTCAGCGCCCCCGACCCGGCCAGGCGCTCGACCGCCTCCGCCGTGTAGCGCCGCCAGAGCGCGAACTGCGCCCGCGTCCGGTCGGCGGCCTCGCCCGGCAGCCCGTCGTACGCGGCCGTACGCGTGCCCCAGTACTCGGTCACCGCGAGGTGCGCGTACGTGCCCTGGAGCAGCCCCTCCAGCGGGCGCGGATCGGGCCGCCAGGGCGCGAAGTACAGCTGGTCGTCGGCCCGGTCGTAGAGGTCGAACAGGTCCAGCACGCCCCCCAGCTTCACGTGCTGGAACTCGTGCGCGAGCAGCAGCGCCAGGGTCGGCGCCGTCGCGGGCCGGGCGATGCCCACCGCGCCGTACGCCTGCCGGGCCGCCGAGCTGACGTCCCGGCCCTTTGGCCCGGGCCGCAGCGGGGTGACCGTCGTCAGTCCGGCCCGGATGCCCTCCGCGTACCCGGGCAGGTCCCGCCCGAGCAGCTCCCAGGCCTCCCGCAACGCTCCGGTCCAGCCGAGCAGTTCACCGTCCGGGAGCCGTCCGGCCACCGGGTGGTCGTGGCTGTCCCGCAGCGGGTCGACGTCCTCCAGCGCGACCGTCCACCCGCCCGCCAGCCGGACCCGCCGCAGCGGCTGGTCGTACGAAGTGAACACCGACCCGTCCGAGGCCCGCACCGAGAAGCCGTCCGCCAGCCCGGTGACCACCGCCTCCCCGTCCGGTACGGCGATCCGCCCCAGCGTCGGCAGGTGCAGCCACCCGCCCCGCACCGGCACCGCGACCGCGTCCCCCCGACCGGCCCGCACCGCCGCCGCGGCCGCCATCGCCGCCAACTCCCCCAGCCCGACGGTCAGATCCCCGCCGAGTCGGCGCGCCGCCCAGGCCCGCGCGTACGGATGCGCCAGCACGGCGTCCACCACTCCTGGCGCTGCCTCGTCGAGCGAGGACAGCAGCCCCCACGCCTCGGCCCGCCCCTGCCCGGAGGCGTCCCAGGCGGCGGCCAGCATCGCCCGGGTCAGCGCCAGCTGCGAGCGGCCGAGGGCGGCGACGGTGTCCGCGCCTCCGTATCCCCTGGCCAGTTCGTCCAGTTGCGCAGCGGTGAGCACGGCAGGCAGCAGCGGTTCTCCCCCCTGTGCCGGGACGGATGACGAACCAGAGGACGAACTGCCGCCCCCTGCAATGTCGTTGATGAGCGCCATGAGGTCACCGCAGTAGACAGAAGGATTGTCGAAACCAGTGTCCGCCCGGTAGCGGTGGGCGTACAGCCCGCCACCGCACGAGCGGACCACGGGGCAGGCCCGGCAGTCGGCGCTCAGTCCGGCCAGGCCGGACTGGCGGGCGGCGATGCCGGGGTGGAGGGCGAGGTCGTCGAGGCTGTGCTCGAAGACGTTCATCCCGGTGGCGGGCGCGCCGTCGTACGCGGTCTTCAGGCTGTCGGCCTGCTCGAAGGTCCCGTCCGTCTCCAGCACCGCCAGGTCCGAGGGTTCCAGGCCCAGTGACTCGGTGAGGCTGGAGAGCCCGCGCCGGGTCCGGTGCACGGACTCGAAGGTGCGCACGGCGAACGGTCGCCGGTCCGCTTCCCACAGCCTGTGGACGGCGAGCAGCCAGTCGGCGTAGGGGGTGTCGCCGCCGCCCGGGATCCGCTTCGGCGGCTCGTCCCAGGTGGCGTGCGGAAGCAGGAAGTCAACGGCCGGGGGGCGGAGTTCAGCGAGCGCCCGGTAGACGGCGACCGGGTCGTTCTCGATGTCGATGGTGCACAGCAGCCCGGCGAACAGGTGCCGGTACTCGGGCTCGTTCAGCAGCGCGACCGCCCGCAGGACCTGGGGGTGACTGCTGCGCCCGTCGGCGAAGCGCCTGTGGCGGTCGTTGGATGCGCGGTCACCGTCCAGCGAGACGCCGACCTTGACGTCCAGCTCCGCGAACAGCGAGAGGAAGGCGCGGCTCAGCAGCACGCCGTTGGTGTGGATGCGCAGGTCGAGGGCGCAGCCGGGCGGGAGCACCGCCCGGAGCGCTTCGGCGGCGCGGCGCAACCGGTCCGGGCCGGCGAGCAGGGGTTCTCCCCCGTGCAGGACGACCCGGACGGCGGACAGCCGATGGGCGGCCGCGTGCTCGCCGATCCGCTCGGCGGCCTTGGCCAGGATCTCGTCCCCGATGACCTTGGGGCGGGAGCGCCAGCTGCTGTCGGCGTGCTCGTAGACGTAGCAGTGGTCGCAGGCGAGATCGCACCGGCTGTGCATCTTGACCACGAATTGCGTCAGTGGCACCGGAATTCGCGTCGTCATGGGCGTGGCAGGTTCAGCTCGGCCTGGAGTCCGTCCGGTGTTCCGGGCCGGGTCAGATGGAGGAGTTGAAGGCCGCTACCGGCACGAGGCCGGATTCCGCGCCGGGGAGTGCGCGCCGCAGTCGGGCGGCCAGTTCCTCGGCGCCCAGGGCGGCGAGTTCGGCGAGGGACGGGCGTTCCGGCGTCTCCTGAGTGTCAGTGAGGTTGCCGGCGGGCCTGGTGCTGGTTACCGGAGTCATGTTCGTTTCCTTAGGCGCGGTTAGGACCTGCCGAGTCCGGGTAGGTCACCCGGTTGCGACCAATGTAGTGCCCGCGCGGACTCCGCGCGGCACCTTGCCTCCTCAAGTTGGTCTGCCCAGCCGGTCGACGCCATACCACGGCGCACAAATCCCCAAGAATTCACCCGTTCAGCGGTCGCGCACTTCGCCGTTGCGCGCGCCGAAGCGCGTCTACCTGAGCAGGCGTTCGAGCCCGTCGACCCGCCCCGGCGAGGACACGCGCAGGGGGCGGCCTCGGCCCCGGGATGCCGGCTCGGCGCCCGAACGGCCCAATACCCTCAAGCGCACTGGCCCGGTTCCCCCAGTTCGCGGACGGAACGAGCCAACTCCTCAGTGAACTCCCTTCCCTGCCATGTGAGTTCACCGCACCCCAGCAGGGTTTCGGCGGCAGCCAGGGTGTGCCCCCGCCAGCGCGTGGACTCCCCTTCCGCTCGGCCCCGTTCACTCGCGCCCGCAGCCGCCTCGGCACACCAGAAGGACGCGACGCCCAGATGCGCGTACGCCCCCTGCAGCAGCGCGCCGACCGGGCGCAGATCGGGCCGCCAGGGCGCGTGGTAGATCGCCGGACCGTTGGGGCGGTGCAGCGGCACCAGGTCCAGCAGGGCGCCGAGTTGGATGTGCAGGAACTCGTGCACCAGGGCCAGCGCGAGCAGCACCGGTTCGCCCGGCAGCGAGACCGCCACCGCGCCGTACGCCCGCCGGGCGGCAGCACTGACCCCCTCCCCGCCGGGCGCTGGCCGCAGCGGCACGATGGTGCTGACACAGGCCGCGACGGCCTCCGCATGCCGGCGGTGCCTGCGCACCAGGATCCGCCAGGCCTCGGCCAACCGGTCTTCCCACCGTGCGAGCTCGCCGGGCGACAGCGGTCCGGTCGGGGGCCGTCCGTAGCCCACCCGGCGCGGCCCGACGTGGTCGATCAGCGGCGCCCAACGCAGCCCGTCGCACTCCAGCGCGAGCGCCGGGCCCGCCCCGGCCCGGACGAACTCGCCCAGCCCGTCCAGCGATACCGCCGAGCCGTCCGACAACGCCCGCAGGCAGTCGGCCGCCCAGGCGTCCAACTCCGGCCGCAGCAGCACCTCCTCCCAGCGCGGAAGGTCGTCCCGCTGCAAGGCGCGCACCTGCCCGTACGCCGCGCGGTAGCCCTCGTCCTGCGGGGCCGCCCGGCGCAGTGCGAGCAGCAGCAGCGCCCGCTTGCTCAACTGCCCGGCCCGCAGCAGCCGGACGGCCTCCGGGCCGCCGCGCGCTCCGGCGATCGCCCGGAAGGTCGCCCGGTCCATGCCGTGCCTGGGCAGCCCGTCCGCCCCCCGCGCGCCCGGTACCCCGGCCGCCACCGCCTCGCCCGCACCCGCCATCGGTTCGTCCTCTCGTGAACAGCCGGCCCGTGAACAGCCGGCTCGTGAACAACCCGCTCGTGAACAACCCGCTTCAGGACCGACCCGGTCGCGAACAGCGCACGGCCGGCCGGGTCCGCCCGCAGTCTCCCCACGAGGCGGCGGCTCAGCCGGTCCGGGCCCGCGCATGACCCGAACGGCCTAGGGAGTGTCTTGCGCCCGCCCCGCTATCTCCCGAGCCCGGCCCCGGCCAGCTCCGCCACCCCGGCTTGAAGCCTGCCGGCGATGTGCCGGATCAGCCGGTCCATGTCCGCGCAGTACACGGACGGGTGAGCGAACCCGTCACCCGCGTACCGGTGCGCGTAGAGGCCGCCGCCGCAGACCCGGGCCAGCGGGCAGGCCGCGCAGACCGGCCCGAGCCCGGCGAAGCCACGCTGGCGGGCCCGGAACGCCGGGTGCCTGGCGGCGTCCGCGAAGCCGTGCCGCCACACGTCCAGGCCCGTCCCGGCGGCGCCGTCGTACGCCACCTTGAGGCTGTCCGCCTGCTCGATGGTGCCGTCCGCCTCGACCACGACCAGGTCGACCGGCGCCAGCCCCACCGCCTCGCTGGCCGCCCGGCCGCCCAGCAGCAGCACGGACAGCTCCTCGAAGAGCCGGACGCCGGTCTCCCGGTACGGGGCGTCGTACCAGCGGTCGAAGGCCGCGATCAGCCATTCCCCGTACGGCGCGGGCTGCTCGGTCGAGCCGTACGGCGGGGCGACCGGCAGCGCCCGGTGGACCCCCGCCGGCTGCGCGTGCCAGGTCGCGTGCGGCAGCAGCAGGTCGACCCGGGGCGGCGCGAACTCCAGCAGCGCCTCGTAGGTGCTCACCGGGTCCGCCGCCAGGTCGACCACGCAGAGCAACCCGGCGAACAGCTCGCGGTGCCGGTCCGAGCCGAGCAGCCGCACCGCCGCCGCGGTCCGGGCCCAGCTGCCCGCGCCGGAGGGCAACCGCCTGTGCCGGTCGTGATCGGTCGGGGTGCCGTCCAGCGACACCCCCACACCGACCCGGTACCGGTGCAGTACGTCGAGCAGCGCGGGTTCGTCCAGCAGCCGCAGCCCGTTGGTCTGCAGGCTGAACCGCACCCGCGGCCCGGCGGCCGCCAACTCGGCTAGCAGCGCGTCGAGATGGGCCGCACCGACGAGCAGCGGCTCGCCGCCGTGCAGCACCACGGAAACCTCGTCGAGCCCCTGCTCGGCCGCGTGTTCGGCGATCCGCCGGGCGGTCCGGCGGACGGTCGCCGACTCCATCCGCCGCGGCCGGTCGCGCCAGCTCTGGTCGGCGCTCTCGTACATGTAGCAGTAGTCGCAGGCCAGGTTGCACCGGCTGTGGATCTTCAGCAGGAACTGCCGGAACGGCACCATGCGCGTGAACCTTAGCAGCGGCTGGCGGGATCGCTGACCGTCCGTCACACGTGCGGCGGCTCCACATCCGAGTCGAGCCGCGTCCCGGCCTTCACGGCGACGGTGGTCGGATGTTCCTCCCCCAGCGTCACCCTGGCCCGGCGGATGCAGTCCGCCCGGAGTTCGGCGGCCCGCTCGGTCTCCCCGATCGCCGCGAGCGACAGCGCGAGGTTGGAGGTGATGCCGATGGAGTCGTAGTGGTCCGGGCCGAGCGCCTCGGTCATCAGCGGCGCCGCCTCCTGGTCCAGGGCGAGCGCGGCCCGGATCTCCCCGCCCAGCGCCAGGTCGTTCGCGTGGTTCATCATCGCGATCGGGATGTAGAGGTGGTGCGAGCCGAGCACGGTCCGGAACTGGGCGAGGGTCCGCCCGGACAGTTCCCGGGCCTCCGCCAGGCGGCCGGCCAGCCGCAGGTAGACCGAGAGGTTGTTGGCGCCGGCCAGCGTGACCGGGTGGTCCTCGCCCAGGTAGTCGCGGTAGCGGGCGAGGGCCCGTTCGGCGAGCGGGATGGCCCGGTCGGTGTCGCCGAGCGCGTTGTAGTCGCTGGCCAGGTTGGTGGCGGCGGCCAGGGTGTCCGGGTGCTCCGGGCCGTTGATGTCCAGGTAGCGCTGGTAGATGTCCTCGTCGATCTCCAGGGCCTCGGTGTACCGCCCGGCCCGGCGCAGCGCCACGGCGAGGTTCTTGCGGGCGCGCAGGGTGTCGGTGTGGTTGTCGCCGATGGTCTGCTGGTACGTCCGGACGGTCTCCTCCAGCAGGTCCAGCGCCTCCCGCAGTCGCCCGGTCTCGCGCAGGTCGCGGGCGTAGTTGGAGGCGGAGGACAACGCGTACAGGCTGTGCGCGCCGAGGGCGTCGCGCTGCTGGAGGTAGTTGCTGCGGTGCCGTTCCAGGGCGGCGTAGCGGTCGCCGGCCAGGTAGTCGGAGACGGCCAGGTTGTTGGTGATCATCAGGGTGCGCGGGTGGTCCGGGCCGAGGGTGCGCCGGGCCGCGTCCAGGGTCCTGCGGTCGAGCGTCCGGGCCTCGTCGTAGCGGCCGAGGAAGCGCAGGTCGGCGCCGAGGCTGTTGGCCACGGCGAGGGTGTGCGAGTGCTCCGGGCCCAGGGTCGCGGTGAAGCGGTCCAGGATGTCCCGGTCCATCTCGTACGCCTCCTGGAGGGCGCCCTGGGAGCGGCGGATGTTGCTCAGCTGGGTGCGCAGCATGAGCGTCTGGGCGTCGTTGTCGACGTCGAAGTCGGATCCGCCGTAGTCGTCCTGGCGCCAGTGCTCCAGGGTCCGTTCGGCCAGCTCGCGGCCGGATTCGTGCAGGCTGCGCTTCCACTGGTAGCGGACCGAGTCGATGATCCACTCCCGGACGTCCTCGTCGGCGCTGTCGACGGCGCCGGACGGCCAGAGGTGGGGCAGGAGTTCGGCGTACTCGGCCCAGTTGGCGGGGATGTCCGGGTCGCCGGGGTTGGCGGTGGCGAGGGCCGCGTGGACGACGCCGCGCAGCTCGGCCCGCCGGTCCTCCTCGACCTGGTCCCGGAGCACCGCCTGGACGAGCCGGTGCACGGTGATGGTCTCGCTGCCCTGGTCGGTGCGGGCGAGTCCGAACCGGTTGATGGCGCGCAGGAACTCGCCGATCGCGAGCTTGTCGCGGGGCGCCCGCGGGGGCAGCCGCAGGGCGCGGGTGACGGCCCGGCTGTAGAGCAGTCGCATCGGGATCGCGTCGGGGCCGAAGAAGGCGCAGATCTCCAGGATCTGGGCGGCCGGGGCGTTCATCCGGCGCAGTTCCTCGACCGAGATGCGCCAGGTGGCGGCGGCGGAGTGCGGGTAGTCGGTGGGGCGCAGCCTGGTGCGCTCCAGCATCTCGGTGAGCTCGTCGTCGAGCAGTTCGAGGTAGGTGGCGATCGGCATCGACGTCTCCTGGAGCCAGACGGCGGCCTGGCCGACGGCCAGCGGCAGGTCGCCGAGGCGGTGCGCGACCTGGTCGGCGTCCTCCGGGGAGAGGCCGCTGTTGAAGCGGCGCAGCAGCCGGACGCTCTCCTCGCGCAGGAAGACGTCGACCTCGACCAGGCCGGCGTGTCGGGCCCAGCCCTGGTTGCGGGAGGTGATCAGCACGTGCCCGCCGGAGGAGCCGCCGGGCTGCCAGGGGGCGAGTTCCTCGGGGGTGCCGGCGTTGTCGAAGACCAGCAGCCAGCGGCGGTACGGGTGGCCGCGGCGCAGCGCGTCGAGCACGGCGGCGGCGGTGTGCGCGACGTCGTCGCTGGTGGGCACGCCGAGCCGGGGGGCGAGTTCGGCGAGCTTCTGCGGGATGTTGGCGGGCTCCTCGGCGGGCACCCACCAGATGACGTCGTAGGCGGACTTGAAGCGGTGCGCGTACTCGGCGGCGATCTGCGACTTGCCGGCGCCACCGAAGCCGTAGAGGACCTGGCTGAGGACGGCGGCGGGGCCGCCGGTGAAGCGGTTGCGGAGCAGTTCGAGCAGCTTGCCGCGGCCGATGAAGGCGGCGTTGCGCGAGGGCGCGTCCTGGACCTGCGGGGCAGTACCGGGGAAGCGTGCCGGGGCGGCGAACTCGCCGCTGTCGGTGTCGAGTTGCCGGTTGCTTCCGGGCGGCGGGCCGAGTTCGGCGTACAGCTGGGCCTCGGCACCGGTCGCGGAGGCCCGGACCAGGTCGGGCACCGCCTGGCCGACGAACGGGCGGGGCACCGGCTCGTCCGAGTCCTGCAGCCGTAGGCCGACCAACGCCGATGCGCCGGAGGCGAGTTCGCGCCCCTGCAGGAGCTGCCAGACCTCGGCGGCGCGGGGCAGCGCGGTGTACTCGGGCGAGAGCAGCGCGAGCAGTCGGCCCTGGCCGTCGAGCGGTCCGGTGACCTCCGGGGGCCGCTGGCCGCCGTAGGGCTCGGCGGCGTTGTGCAGCGAGGTCTGGTACCCGAATCGGGTGAGGGTGCCGGCGGCCCACTCGGCCCACATCCGGTCCTCGGGCGCGTAGCTGACGAAGACCTGGCGGGGCACCGCGCGGGCGGAGCGCAGGTAGGCGCCGTACAGCCGGCGGCGGGACTCGGAGCTGAGCGGACGCAGGGAGCGGACCCGGCCGTCGGTGATCCACTCGGCCAGCCGCTCGAAGGCGTTGAGCAGGCTGCGCGCCTCCTGCGGCCGGTCGGCGACGGTGGCCGGCACCTCCTCGTAGGCGTAGAACGGCTTGTACGGCACCTCGACGTCGGCCCAGTAGGCGGCCCGGCGGTCCCCGGGCAGCCAGCGGCCGAGGTAGGGGGCGAAGGCCTCGCGGGCGAAGTCCCGGCCGGCCTCCAGTCGCTCCTGCTCGGCGTCCTCGACCCGCATCGGCACCGGCAGGACGCGGATGGCCCGCTCCTCGGCCTCGGCGATGGCCCGGGCGGCGTCGACGCCGCCGCGGATGTTCTGGGCGCTGAAGGTGAAGCAGTCGACCACGGTGTCGGGCATCAGGACGGTGCAGATGCCGGAGGTGTCGCTGACCCCGGTGCGGCTGTCGATGAGCACGTAGTCGTAGCCGCGGGCCCAGCGTTCGCGCAGCCCGCGGAGGAACTCGCCGCCGCGGATGTCCCGGCCGTGGTAGAAGCTGCGCCAGTTGAAGCTGGTGACCGCAGCGGCGTAGGCGGCGTTCTGCCGGCCGGCGGGCAGGAAGTCGAGCCGGCCGCCGGGCGGCAGGTCGAGGGCGAGGCCGCAGATGTAGCCGTCCAGCCGGCCGGGTTCGTCCAGCCAGTCGGCCGGGGACTGGCCGGTCGGCCCGGAGGCGGACGGCAGTGCCTGCCGGACGTAGGCGCGCAGCAGGTCGATCAGGCCGTCGGTGGCGTGCAGTTCGGGGTCGACCAGGAGCGGGTGGTAGTAGCGGTGGAGGCCGGGCGCCTCCAGGTCCCAGTCGACCACCAGGACGCGCAGGCCCCGGCTGGCGAGGATCCAGCCGACGTTGGCGAGTGCCATGGTCCGGCCGGTGCCGCCCTTGAACGAGTAGAACGTGACGACCGAACCCGGTCCGCCGCGCTCCGGCTCTGCGCCGGGCTCAATGGTCATCGTCCTCATCTCCCCTCAGCGGGACGGACCCGTCGTGGCCGCCCCGGCGCTGGCCGGGCATCTCCCTCGGTTCCCGGTCCGGCTCGCGTCGCGCGGGCGGGCCCTGACGCGGACCGGGCGGCGGGCCGGCCGGGATGGACAGCCCGGGCATGTCCGGCCCGCCGCCGAAGCCGAAGGCGTCGCCGCCGGACCCCAGGCCGAAGGCGCCGTCGCCATCGTCCCGCCAATCCAAGTTGTCGTCCATCAGCTTGTTCTGAGCAACCGTCACCATGATGGTGAGGTCGCGATCGAAGCTCTCCTGATTCACTTTCACCCGGAACAAGTGCTCCAGGTCGCTCCGGCGCAACCAGTTGCGGCGGAACACGCCGCGCACGCCGGTCCACGGTGCTTCGCGCTCCGCGCCTGGGTCCCTGCTGCCCATCGGGACGACCACTCCGGTGACCGGGTGGTTCTGGTCGTCGTACTCGCGCAGCGCGGCCCGGTAGCGCTCGTTGTCGGTCACCCACGGGTCCACCAGCAGGACGCTGACCTGGCTGTCCTCCCGGGCCTGGTCGAGCTTCTCGCCGAGGCCCGGGCCGATCTCCTCCAGCGTGGTGGTGTGCCCCGCGTTGGTGATCACCCGCTGGGCGCGCGAGGCCAGCGACGGCTGCACGGGCGGGTGGTAGGGCGCCCAGTGCCAGGGTTTGGCCCCGTACAGGCCGCCGGTCCAGGTGTCGGCCGCGACGGCGGCCTCCGACGCCCGGCCGGCCGCGATGAACAGCCGCACCATGCCGGGCTCGGCCGGCGTCGGCGTGGCCGGCCCGGGGAAGTAGCCGCGGACGGCGTCGAGGTCGAACTCGGGCAGTTCGCCGAGCCGCCGCACCGCCGCGTCCCGGATCCGCCCGGCGACCACCCGGACGACCTGCCGGTAGGCCTCCTGCTGGGCGGTGCGCAGCAGGGCGCGCAGGCCGTGGCGGGCGTAGGCGTCGCCCATGTCCGGCTGGGCCCACTGGATCTTGTTGACCTCGCTGGCCAGTTCTCCCGGCGTGACGGGCTCCCAGAGCACGGGGATCAGCGCCGAGACGAGTTCCCCGGCCTCCTCGTGGTGGCGCCGGACCCGGCCGCGGAAGGCGGTCCACTCCTTGCCGCAGTACAGGCTGGCGAAGTAGGCCGGGGAGTAGAGCGCGACCATGGTCCGGCTGCGGCCGAGCATCAGCGCCAGCTTGTCGGCCCACTCGTCGCCGAGCCGCAGCTGCTCGGTGTCGCGGAAGGCGAGTTCGTCGGCCTGGACGGCCGGCCCGAGGATGCGTCCGAGTTCGTCCCGCAGGTCGTTGAAGAACTGGTCGACGAAGGCGTCTTCGATGAAGTCTCGACGCGCGTAGCTGAAGAAGAAGTACGGGCGCTGTTCCCGTTCGATCACCTGATTCCCCCCGAGCCAGACGGTGCCGCGACGGCGCTGGTGTCATACCCAGCATGTCGTGAACTCCACCGGGAAACTGCAAAGTTGGGTGAAATTCGGTCGGCTCGGGGGTTTAACCGGCGGTCAGCGGCCGGACACCGCGGAGCGGGGTCGGGCCCTAGCGCAGGCCCTGGCGTTCGAGCGCCGACTGGAAGGCGGCGAGCGGTTCCGCGCCGGGGGTCAGGGCGTCCGCGACGACCCGGCGCAGCAGGTCGCCGAGCACGGTATCGGGCAGGGAATCGAGTTCGTCGAGCGGCAGGGCGGCGACGTCGACCAGGTCGGAGCCGAGTCCAGCGGTGGTTTCGACGCCGGTGACGCCCATCAGTCCCTCACTCGATCGTGCCGGCACAGCAGGTTGCCGGTCAGAGAAACTCGACCCTGGTCCGCGCGGGCGTCATCCTACCTGACTGACCGTCAGTTGCGCGTCACCGCGGCACGGGAAGTGGCCGGGTGGCGGACGGCCGGAGCCGCCCCGTCGTCACGGACAGAGCCGCTCCACCCGCCACCCGGTCGGGCGGGACGGGTCGGCGAGGTAGCGGAGGCGGTCGTGCAGGCGGTTCTCACGCCCCTGCCAGAACTCGACGCTCTCCGGGACCACCCGGTAGCCGCCCCAGAACGGCGGGACGGGGACGCCCTCGCCCTCGGGGTAGCGGCGCTCCAGTTCGGCGTAGCGCTGCTCCAGGACGTCGCGGCCGCTGACCGGGCTGGACTGCTCGCTGGCCCAGGCGCCGAGCTGGGAGCCGTGCGGGCGGGTGCGGAAGTAGGCGGCGGTCTCGTCCCGGCCGACCTTCTCGACCCGCCCCTGGACGATCACCTGGCGGGCCAGCGCGATCCACGGGAAGAGCAGCGCGGCGTGCGGGTTCTCGGCGAGCTCCGAGCCCTTTCGGGACCCGTAGTTGGTGTAGAAGACGAAGCCGCGCGCGTCGTAGCCCTTGAGCAGGACGGTGCGCGAGCTGGGCCGCCCCTCGGCGTCGGCGGTGGAGAGCACCATGGCGTTGGGCTCGACCGCCCCGGCGTCGTCCGCCTCGTGGAACCAGCGGGTGAACTGGCCGATCGGCTCGGGCGCGAGCTGCTCCTCGGTCAGGCCCTCGTGGGTGTAGTGCTTGCGCATCACGGTGAGGTCCGGACCGGGGCGGGGCTCGTCGGCCAGGGTCCGGTTGGCGGGGCTCAGGGGCGTCGACTGGGCGCGTTCCGGGGTCTGCACGCCGACATCATCCCGTACGACAAGCAACCAGGACCGCTACCTCCGAACAAACCCCGGTCGGAGATATGGTGACTCGCCACCGCTTGGCCGTCCGCCGTACGGGGAATTGTCCGGAACCGGGCGTTTGGTTCCGGGTGTCCCCCGGGCACGACCGACCCTCGGCGGAAGGTCAAGCGGGCCCGCAGGAAACATCACCACGGTGGTGTATGGCGCAATGCACCCCGTGCCTGTCACTCTGGCACCGAGTGCCAACCACGATTCGGTCACTGGCGCGCCGCCCCACCACGGCGGAGCACCGATCGCAGAACTGAAGGAGCCGTCGTATGTCCGACTTCGTACCCGGGCTTGAGGGAGTCGTCGCGTTCGAGAGCGAGATCGCCGAACCCGACCGTGAAGGCGGCGCCCTGCGGTACCGCGGTGTCGACATCGACGACCTGGTCGGCCACGTCTCCTTCGGCCACGTGTGGGGCCTGCTGGTCGACGGCAAGTTCAACCCCGGCCTCCCGGCCGCCGAACCCTTCCCGATCCCGGTGCACTCCGGCGACATCCGGGTCGACGTCCAGTCCGCGCTCGCCATGCTCGCCCCGGTCTGGGGCCTCAAGCCGCTGCTCGACATCTCCGCCGAGCAGGCCCGCGACGACCTGGCCCGCGCCGCCGTGATGGCGCTGTCCTACGTCGCCCAGTCCGCCCGCGGCCAGGGCCTGCCGATGGTCCCGCAGAGCGAGATCGACAAGGCCGAGACGGTCGTCGAGCGGTTCATGATCCGCTGGCGCGGCGAGCCGGACCCGAAGCACGTCAAGGCCGTCGACGCCTACTGGACCTCGGCCGCCGAGCACGGCATGAACGCCTCCACCTTCACCGCCCGGGTCATCGCCTCCACCGGCGCCGACGTCGCGGCCGCGCTCTCCGGCGCGGTCGGCGCGATGTCCGGCCCGCTGCACGGCGGCGCGCCCTCCCGCGTGCTCGGCATGATCGAGGAGATCGAGCGCACCGGCGACGCCACCGCGTGGGTCAAGAACGCGCTGGACAAGGGCGAGCGCCTGATGGGCTTCGGCCACCGCGTCTACCGCGCCGAGGACCCGCGCGCCCGCGTGCTGCGCCGCACCGCCAAGGAGCTCGGCGCGCCGCGCTTCGAGGTCGCCGAGGCACTGGAGAAGGCCGCGCTGGAGGAGCTGCACAACCGCCGCCCCGACCGCGTGCTGGCCACCAACGTCGAGTTCTGGGCCGCCATCATGCTGGACTTCGCCGAGGTGCCGGCGCACATGTTCACCTCGATGTTCACCTGCGCGCGCACGGCGGGCTGGTCGGCGCACATCCTGGAGCAGAAGCGCACCGGTCGCCTCGTGCGCCCCTCCGCGCGCTACATCGGCCCCGGTCCGCGCCGCCCCGAGGAGGTCGAGGGCTGGGACGCCATCGCCCACTGAGCGCGCTGAGCCTCGGGCTCCGCACCGCCTCTGACCAGCGGGTCCGGCCTCGGCCGGGCCCGCTGTCGGCTTCTCCGAGCAGCGAAGATCACAGTCTCAGCGGGCGGACGACCGTACCCCCGGCGAGTCCCCGGCCGGTAGGCTGCGCGCGTGGCTCAGATCCAGATCCCCGCTGACATCAAGCCCGCAGACGGCCGTTTCGGCTGCGGACCGTCCAAGGTGCGCCCCGAGGCCCTGAGTGCCCTCGCCGCCACCCAGACCTCCCTGCTCGGCACCTCGCACCGCCAGGCCCCGGTCAAGAACCTGGTCAAGCGCGTACGCGAGGGCGTGAGCAGCCTCTTCTCGCTGCCGGACGACTACCAGGTCGTGCTCGGCAACGGCGGTTCGACCGCCTTCTGGGACATCGCCGCCTTCGGCCTGGTACGGGAGAAGTCCCAGCACCTGGACTTCGGCGAGTTCTCCTCGAAGTTCGCCTCCTCGGTCAAGGCCGCCCCGTGGCTGGCCGAGCCGACCGTGATCAAGACCGCCCCGGGCACCCACCCGCTGCCGGTCGCCGAGGCCGGCGTGGACGTCTACGGCCTCACCCACAACGAGACCTCGACCGGCGTCGCGATGCCGATCAGGCGCCCGGTGGGCGCGGACGAGGGCTCGCTGGTGCTGGTGGACGCCACCTCGGGCGCCGGCGGCCTGCCGGTCGACATCACCGAGACCGACGTCTACTACTTCGCCCCGCAGAAGTCCTTCGCCTCCGAGGGCGGCCTGTGGCTGGCCACCTTCTCCCCGGCCGCCCTGGAGCGCGCCGCCGAGATCGCCGGTTCCGGCCGCTACATCCCGCCGTTCTTCTCGCTGCCGACGGCCATCGACAACTCGTCGAAGGACCAGACGTACAACACCCCATCGATCGCCACCCTGTTCCTGCTGGCCGACCAGCTGGAGTGGCTGAACGGCAACGGCGGACTGGACTGGGCGGTCGCCCGTACGGCTGATTCCTCGTCCCGGCTGTACGCCTGGGCCGAGAAGTCCTCCTTCGCCAACCCGTTCGTGGCGAACCCGGCCGAGCGCTCCCAGGTGGTCGGCACCATCGACTTCGACGAGTCGGTGGATGCCGCCGCGGTCGCCAAGGCACTGCGTGCCAACGGCATCGTGGACACCGAGCCGTACCGCAAGCTGGGCCGCAACCAGCTGCGCATCGCGATGTTCCCGGCGATCGACCCGGCGGACGTCGAGGCGCTCACCCGGTGCATCGACTACGTGGTCGAGCAGCTCTGACCCCGCGTCCCCGAGGACACGGCTGAGGGCCACCGCCTGCGGGCGGTGGCCCTTCGCTTTTGTCCGTCTACCGGTTGACCAGTGAGCTGATCAGCACGACGACCAGCAGCAGCACCAGGGTGCCGGAGACGATGCGCATACGAGTCTTGGGATCCACGGTCAACGAGCGTACCTCCGGCTCACACCGGGCCCCGACCGAGGGCGGCCCCGGGAGTCAGCTCCAGTCGGCCAGCGGCCAGGCGCCCAGCGAGGTGTAGCGCGTACGGCCGCCGTCCTGCTCGCTGCGCATCAGGTGCAGTTCGCTCGCCTCCCACTCCGGCCCCCGGTACTCCGCCAGCGCCGCCGCCAGCGCGTCCAGCTCGGCCGCCGCGACCCGCTGGACGGCCCGCCGGTGGCCCCGGTGGGTGCCGGCCCGGGCGAGGGTCAGGTGCGGGTGGAACTGGAAGGCGTCGACCTCGCCGACCACCTCCTCGGTGGCCTCGTTGGCGGCCCCGGCCAGTCGGCGCAGCGCCCAGGTCTGCCCCTCCAGCCCGGCCCACAACACCCGGTCGCCGAACCGGCCGGCGCCCGCGATCCGCAGCCGGTGCACCGGGTGGACCTCCGCGACGTCGGCCAGGCCCGCCTCCAGCCCCGGCAGCCGCTCGGCCGGCACCTCACCGAGGAAGACCAGGGTGAGGTGCCAGTCCTCGACGGTGGTCCAGCGCAGCCGGTCCGCCCCGGGCAGCCCGCGCACCGGCGCGACCGCGTCGGCGAGCCCCTGCAGTGCCGTGACCGGCGGGATGACCGCCACGAACAGCCTCATGGGCCAATCTTCCCTCGATCGGCCGTTTGGAGTAGAACGTTTATCCATGAAGATCCGCAACGGGGGGCCCGCGGACGTCCCCGACATCCTGGCCCTGCTCGACGGCGCCGTGTCCTGGCTGGCCGGCCAGGACCGGACCGGCCAGTGGGGCGACCAGCCGTTCAGCACCAACCAGGCCCGGGTCGACCAGGTCTCGTCGTACGCCGCCGAGCCCTTCCTGATCCGCCTCGCCGTGGACGACGACGGCCGCACGGTCGGCTGCTGCGTGCTCTCCGAGGACCGCGGCCGGTGGATCCCCGCCGTGGACGAGCGCGAGCTGTACGTCCGCAACCTGGTCACCGACCGCAGCCGCAAGGGCTCGGGCATCGGCGCGGCGCTGATCGCCGACGCGATCGAGGAGACCCGTCGGCGCGGCATCGGCCTGCTGCGGGTGGACTGCTACGGCGGCGCGGACCGCAAGCTGGTCGCCCAGTACCGGGCGCTCGGCTTCACCGAGACCGAGAGCTTCGAGGTCGAGCAGCCGACCGGCGTCTGGCCGGGCCAGGTGCTGGCCATCCGCCTCTGACGCGACGTCGAAACCCCCGGAGTCCCGACTCCGGGGGTTCCTGGCGTTCGATCAGCAGGCGGTGGCCAGCGCGGTCCTGCGCGCCGGAACGGTCCGCGGCACGACGGCCACCACCCGGCCGCCACGGCCCGGGTGCAGGTCGAAGCGCACCCGCAGGTCCGCGCTGCGGGCCAGCACCAGGCCGACCGCGGCGGCCGCCAGCGCGGACACCACTCCGCAGGCCAGCAGGCCGAGCCGGGGCCCGTACGAGGCGGTGACCCAGCCGACGACCGGGGCGCCGATCGGCGTGCCGCCGGTGAAGACCAGCACCAGCAGGCCCATCACCCGACCGCGCATCTCGGGGTCGGTGGCCAGCTGCAGCGAGGAGTTGACCGCGGTGTTGAAGCTCAGCCCGAACACCCCGATCAGCATCAGCAGCAGCGCGAAGGTCCAGTAGTCGGGCGCGAAGGCCGCGACCACCTCCAGCGTGCCGAAGGCCAGCGCCGCGCCGACCAGCCGGCGCAGCCGGGGCGCGCCCCGACGGGCCGCGAGCAGCGCACCGGCCAGCGAGCCGACCGCCATCGCGGTGTTCAGCAGGCCGTACTGCCCGGCGCCCACCTTGAAGGTGTCGTACGCGAAACCGGAGAGCAGCGTCGGGAAGTTGAAGCCGAAGGTGCCGATGAATCCGGCCAGCACCATCGGCCAGAGCAGCTCGGGCCGCTCCTTCACGTACCGCAGGCCCTCGCGCAGCTGGCCCTTCTCGCGGGCGATCGGCTCGGTCGGGCGCAGTTCGCTCTCCCGCATCGCGAGCAGCCCGCCGATCACGGCGGCGAAGGACAGCGCGTTGACGGCGAAGGCCCAGCCGCTGCCGACCGCGGCGATCAGCAGACCCGCGACGGCGGGGCCGACCAGGCGGGCGGTCTGGAAGTTGGCGGCGTTCAGGCTGACCGCGTTGGCGAGGTCCTTGGGCCCGACCATCTCGGCGACGAAGGCCTGTCGGGTCGGGTTGTCCACCACGGTGACCAGGCCGAGCAGCAGCGCGAAGGCGTACACGTAGTACGGCGTCACCACGCCGCCGACGGTCAGCACGGCCAGACCCACGGCGAGCAGGCCCATCGCGCCCTGGGTGTGGATCAGCAGCCGGCGCTTGGGCATGCGGTCGGCGAGTACGCCGCCGAACAGGCCGAGCAGCAGCATCGGCAGGAACTGCATGGCGGTGGTGATGCCGACCGCGAGCGGGCTGCCCGTGAGGCTCAGCACCAGCCAGTCCTGGGCGATCCGCTGCATCCAGGTGCCGGTGTTGGACACCACCTGGCCGGCGAAGTAGTAGCGGTAGTTGCGAACGCGCAGGGAGGAGAACATCCCCCCGGGCCTCGTGAAACGGGCTCCTGCGGGAGATGGGAGGGGCCGAGCGGTGGGGGTCCCCCCGGCCGGAGGCTGGGGGATCGTCGCCGAAAGGGTGGCCGCGCGGCCCTGAGCGGCGGAGTCCGCCGCGGTGCGTTCGTCGGGGTCGTCGTCGCCGCTGCCGGGCAGTCCGCTGGGGGCGGGGGCCTGGGCGTCGGCGGCCGCGGCACGGTCCGCGGCGGGGTCGGTGGTCGGGTCGTCGGTACGGATGGCGGCGGCGCTGGCTGCGGCCGGCGGTGTCACGGTGGTCTCCCCTCGTGGCGCGACGGCCTTGGCGGTGGCCGTCGCGCTCCTGGTGTCGGTGGTCGGTCCTGCGGTGATGCGGCTTCCCTTCTCCGCGGGGCCCCTCCCGGCGCTGCTGGCCGGGTTCGGTGTGCCTAGAGGTGTGCGAGCTTGTAGAGCACGGGCGCGGCCTCCCGGAGGACGGCCCACTCCTCCTCGTCGAGCCCTTGGGCGAGCTCGGCGAGCCAGACGTTTCGGCGCCGACGGCTCTCCGCGAGGATCGCCTCGGCCTGCTCGGTGCTGCTGACGACCACCTGGCGGCGGTCCTCGGGGTGCGGCTCGCGCCGCACCAGCCCCTTCTCCTCCAGCATCGCGACGATCCTGGTCATCGAAGGAGGCTGCACGTGCTCCTTCCGGGCGAGCTCACCCGGCGTCGCCTTCCCGCACCGGGCGAGGGTGCCCAGCACTCCCATCTCGGTGGGACTCAACGACTCCTCCACCCGCTGGTGTTTGAGTCGTCGGGAGAGGCGCATCGTGGACGACCGCAGCTGAGAGATCGCTGCGAGGTCCTGCTCGGACATCTCGGGCATCTCTTTAGCCTACGTCATTACTCTCGCTAAGGAAAAACGGGTTCCCGCCGCGCCGGAAGATCGACCCGGTGCCATATTGGTCATGGGGTCACCGCTCCCGACTCCAGGAAGGGTCGACCAGCCATGTCCGATCTCGCCGCCGAGCAGCCCGCGCTGTACGTGCCGTATGCGCCGCCCGCGCCGTACGAGCAGTCCGCCACGTCCGGGCAGTCCGGGCAGTCCGGGCAGTCCGGGCAGTTCGGGCAGGACGACACCGGCTTCGCCCGGCTCGCCATGGTCACCATCGACTGCGCCGACCCGGTCGCGCTGGCCTCGTTCTACGGCGAGCTGCTGGGCTGGGAGACCCGGCACGCGGACGAGCACTTCGCGATCCTGGACAACCCGGAGGGCGGCAGCCCGCTGGGCTTCGGACGGGTGGCGGACTACCGGCCGGAGCCGTGGACCGAGCCGGACGGCAGCAAGCACTTCCACCTCGACTTCTACGTCGACGACCTGGACGAGGCGACCGCCAAGGCCCTCGCACTCGGCGCGACCGAGCCCAGCTACCAGCACGGCCGCACACTCAGGGTGCTGATCGACCCGGCGGGCCACCCGTTCGGGCTAGCTCCGCTGGAGCAGTAGGGCCGGCGAACGCGCCTGGGGGCCGTGCGCAGGCGGTGTCAGGGCTTGGTGCCAAGATCTTGCAGACCGCGTAAAGGTCAATGCTGACCTGGGACTTCACGAAAAACGCGAACCTTGTGCGACCACCGGGCAGTGGCTACTGTCCCCGTTGTCAGGGGCACCACACGGCCAGGTCTCCCCTTGGCGGAGCCCCCTCCGCGCCCGTCTCCGCGCGTGTTCCACCGTTCCCCGTACCCGGTCCCCCGCCTCCGCCCGAGCCCTGGCGCCCGCATCCCCGCATCCGTCCAGGGAGCTCTCTTGGGTGAGATCCATCATGCCGACCACGGCTGGGTGACACCGGCGGTCTCGTACTTCGTCGCCTGCCTCGGCGCCTTCGTCGCCCTGCGCAGCGCCCGCTGGGCGCTCATCTCGAATGGCCGCAGCCGGGTCGTCTGGCTGCTGTTCGCCTCGACCTCGCTCGGTGCCAGCATCTGGTCCATGCACTTCATCGCGATGCTCGGCTTCTCGGTCAGCGGCGCCGAGATCACCTACCAGCCGGGGCTGACCGTGCTCAGCCTGCTGGTCGCCGTCGCGGTGGTCGGCGTCGGGCTGTTCACCGTCGGGTACTGGCGCAGCCGTACCGTCCTGTCACTGCTGATCGGCGGGCTGACCACCGGGCTCGGCGTCGCCGCGATGCACTACCTGGGCATGGCCGCGATGGTGCTGCCCGGCCACCTCGGCTACGACCACCTCACCGTGGGGCTGTCGATCGGCATCGCGGTGTTCGCGGCGACGGCCGCGCTCTGGGCCGCGCTGAACATCCGGGGCACCCTCGCCGTGCTGGCGGCGGCGCCGGTGATGGGCGTGGCCGTCTGCGCGATGCACTACACCGGGATGGCTGCGCTGTCGGTCCGGTTGGACTTCTCGCAGTCCACCCAGGGTGGCGTGATGGCGCTGCAGTTCATCTTCCCGCTCGGGGTCGGGCTGGGCTGCTACATCTTCTTCGGCGCGCTGGCCTTCGCCGTCTCGCCGAGCAAGACCTCCTCGCAGCCGCTGCTGGTCGGCCCGGCAGCGCCGCTGCCGACGCGGACGCCGCACGTCCCGCCGCAGCAGCGGCGGTCGGTGGGCAAGGCGGGCGCCCGGCGCTGAACGCGCCCGCGGAAAGCGGACGTCCGGCCGGGCCCCCCACCCCGGCCGGACGTCGTTCGTTCCTCGATCGCCTGTCGTTCCGGCTACTCCGGCCGTCCGAGCAGCCCGGCCAGGTGCTCCGGCGTGGCCACCGGGCAGACCTTGCGCACGAAGTCCCGCCGCAGCCCGTGGTACGACTCGCCAGCCCGGTAGAAGTTGGCGTGCATCCGGCGCAGTTCCTCCGCCCGGTACTCGGCCAGCGGCTTCGCCGCCTCGTCCTCGGCGCGGCGGCGCTTCTTGTCCACCAGCCGCCCGGTGAGCTCCGGCGAGGCGGCCAGCCGGGCGGCCTCACGGGCCACCCAGCGACGGAAGCCGGCCGCGTCCCCGCCGGCCGTACGGTCCACCAGGCCGATCCGGCGGGCGTGTTCGGCCCCGACCGGCAGCGCTTCCGTGGTGAGCCGCTCGGCCTGCTCCGCGCCGACCCGGGCCGGCAGGGTGTACGTCCAGTACTCGGAGCCGTACAGGCCCATCAGCCGGTAGTGCGGGTTGAGCACCGCCGACTCCCGGCACCACACCTCGTCGGCGGCGAGCGCCAGCATCAGGCCGCCGGCCGCCGCGTTCCCGGCCAGCGCGGCGACGGTCAGCTTGTCGCTCGTGGTCAGGATCGCCTCGACCAGGTCGTCCATCGCGGTGATGTTCTCCCAGGACTCCAACGCCGGGAAGGTCGCACCCTCGATGACGTTGAGGTGGATCCCGTTGGAGTAGAAGTCCCGGGGCGCGCCGAGCACCAGCACCGAGGTGGGCCGGTCGGCGGCCATCCGGTAGGCGGCGAGCAGCCGGCGGCACTGCTCGGTGCTCATCGCCCCGCCGGCGTAGGCGAATTCGAGGTAGCCGACGTCGCCGTCCTCGCGGTAGCGCAGCTCCGACCAGGTGTCCCGGCGGGCGGCCTCGACCGGGGTCACCGGCACCTCGCGGACCCGGTGCAGCTCGTCGGCGAGCACCGTCGCGGCCGGAAGCTTGAAGGTGGCTGGCCCACCGGGGGTGCGGCGCGGGCGCAGCTGCGGGATCCAGACCGCGCCGTCCACGGTGGCCCGGCAGATCGCGCCGTCCCGGGTGGCGATGACGCCGCCGGGCCGCGGGCCGCGCAGGTCGTCCTCGGGGTGTCCGCCGTGCAGGAAGAACTCCCGCCCGTACAACTCGTCCAGCACGCCGGGCTGGGAGTCGGCGGCGCGCAGCTTGCGCAGCACGGTGGCGGTGTCGTCCTGCTCCCAGTCGATCCGGCGGGCCTCCTGGCGCAGCAGCGGCCGCAGCTCGCCGCGCACGTCCGGGCGGGCGTAGTCCAGCGGCTCGGGAGTGTACAGCCCGCCCTCGTGGCGCTGGACGGCCAGCAGGACGGCCTCGACGGCGGCGTCGGCGACCTCGCCCCGGTACAGCTCGCTCTTGCCGCAGTCGGGGACGGCGAAGTCGACGGACGCCCAGATGTCGCCCGCGTCCATCTCCTCGACGGCCTGCAGCACGGTGACGCCCCAGCGCTGCGCGCCCTCGGTGATCGCCCAGTCGAGCGAGGAGGGGCCGCGGTCGCCCTTGGGGCCCGGGTGCACGATCAGGACCGTCCGGGTGGACCAGATGTCCGCCGGGACGGCCTTGGTGAGCATCGGGCAGATGATCAGCTCGGGGTCGACGTCGGCCACCGCGGCCCGCATCTGGTCGTCGCCGAGCGCGAGTTGGACGGCGACCTGGTGGCCGCGCTCGCGCAGCTCGGTGTGGACGCGCTGGGTCAGGCTGTTGAACGCGGTCGCGATCAGGAGAATGCGCAAGGGGGGCCTCCGGGCAGGACTTCGGGTGCGCGGAGGCGATGAAACCAGGGCATGGACACGTAATGGTTACGTTCCGCGCCTCGATGCCCTACCCTCACGCACCCCGCACACCTGTGACCCCGGCGTGGCCCGCGCTTCGCCGGATCTCCCCAGCCTCTTCCCGGAGTTGGCCTGGCGCGTGCCTCCCGGAGTCGGCCTAGCGCGGCCTAGCGCGGGAACGCCCGGCGGGCCCGCCAGGTGGTGTGCTCCCGGGAGACCGCGTCCTCCGCCTCGGCGGCCAGCCGCGCCCAGCGCGTCTCGGCGTCCGGCCCCCTGAGGTCGAGGTCGGAGAGCTGGTTGCCGACGTTCTCCAGCTCGCGCGCGGCCAGTTGGTAGGCGGCGGCCAGCGGGCGCAGCTGCTTGAGCTGCGTCCAGGCGATGATCGCGGCGGCCGCGGCCGAGCTGGCGCCGAAGATGTGCACCTCCAGGGCGCCGGTGGCCTGGGCGATCGCCGCCGCCGCACCGATGATGATCAGCGTCGCGATGCCGAGCCCCCAGGAGACCGCCTGGGACTCGCAGGAGTCGGCCCGTGAGCGGTACCAGGTGCGCTGGCCCTCGACCCGGGTGCGCAGGTAGAGGGTGCGCCGGGCGGTCAGACTGTCGGCCCGGGCGCGCCGCATCTCCTCGGTGATCTCGGGGACGGTGCCGGGCGGCACGATCTCCGGGTCCTCGAAGGCCCGCAGCACGTCCTCGACCTGGAGCAGGTAGCCGCGGTCGGCGTCCGCCGACTCGGCCTCGCCGTCGAACGGCCGGGCCCGGACGCTGTACTTCCAGGCCAGCGTCTTGACCGACTCGGCCGCCGCCCGCGCCTCGTACCAACGGCCCTGCGGGTTGCTGCGGCGCAGCCGGGACCAGAAGTAGCCGGCCACCAGGAAGGCGGCCACCGAGAACAGTGGCTTGATATCGCTGTCGCCCTTGTGGTCGGGGCCCGGCAGCGACCCGATCAGCGCGGCGATCACCAGCATCGCGATCAGTCCGCGGTGCCAGCGCAGCGTCTCGCGCTGTCCGTCCAGCGAGGCCTTGTCCGCCTGCCAGAACAGATCCGGCAGCAGCCGCGCCTCGACTCCCCCGGGCGGATCCTGTTGCACCATCGGTCGAGCCCCCTCCTCGTCTCCGTCCAGGCAGTATGCCCGCCGTCAACTGCCCTACACGGTCACCTTTTTGACAGCTTCCGCGACACCTTCCGACCGCCGGTGATTGTCCCGCCCTCAGGTAACCGATACAAACGGTTACCTGCCGCTGCACTGGAAACTCGTCATGGACTGCGCCGACCCGCACCGCCAGGCCCCCCTCGGCGCCACCGTGCTGCGCGACGTCAAGGAGCCCGGCGGCGAGTGGACCGTCATGCGGGACCCCGAGGGCAACGAGTCCTGCGTCCACTGACCGGGCGCGGGAACGACGCGGCCCCGCCCTCCGGAACCGGAGGGCGGGGCCGTTGTGGAGCCCGGGCCGTTGCGCGGCCGTGGGGCCTCAGAGCAGACCGAGCGCGGGCATCAGGTAGTAGAAGGCGAACACCGCCGCCACCGCGTAGAGAGGGGCCGGCACGCTGCGGCCGCGGCCGGCGGCCAGGCGCAGGATGCAGAAGGCGATGAAGCCGAGGCCGATGCCGTTGGTGATCGAGTAGGTGAACGGCATCATCACGATGGTCAGGAAGGCCGGGATCGCGATGGTGTAGTCGGCCCAGTCGATCTCCTTGACGGAGTTCGCCAGGATCAGGAAGCCGACCGTGACCAGCGCCGGGGTGGCGGCCTGGGCCGGGACCATGGTGGCCAGCGGGGTGAGGAAGAGCGCCACCATGAAGAGCAGGCCGGTGACGATCGAGGCGAAGCCGGTCCGGGCGCCCTCGCCGACGCCGGCGGTGGACTCGACGAAGCAGGTGTTGGCGGAGGCGGAGGTGGCACCGCCGGCCGCGGTGGCGATGCCGTCGACCATCAGGACCCTGTTGATGCCCGGCAGGTCGCCCTTCCGGTCCAGCAGGTGGGCCTCGTCGGCGACACCGAGGATGGTGCCCATCGCGTCGAAGAAGCAGGACATCAGCACGGTGAAGACGAACAGCACGCCGGTCAGCACGCCGACCTTCCCGAAGCCGCCGAACAGGCTGACCTTGCCGACCAGGCCGAAGTCCGGGGCGGCCACCGGGTTGCCGGGCCAGGTCGGGACGGTGAGGCCCCACTTGAGCGCCGGGATGTCGACCAGCTTGTCGATCACCACCGCGAGCACGGTGGAGCTGGCGATGCTGATCAGGATCGCGCCGGGCACCTTGCGGATGACCAGGACCAGGGTGAGCAGCAGGCCGAACACGAAGACCAGCACCGGCCAGCCGAGCAGGTGGCCGTTGCCGCCGAGCTGCAGCGGGACGGTGGTGTGGGCGGCGTCCGGGACGCGGCTGACGAAGCCGGAGTCGACCAGGCCGACCAGGGCGATGAACAGGCCGATGCCGATCGCGATGGCCTTGCGCAGGCCGAGCGGGACGGCGTTCATGACCCGCTCGCGCAGACCGGTGGCGACCAGCAGCATGATCGCGAAGCCGGCCAGCACCACCATGCCCATGGCGTCCGGCCAGGTCATCTTGGGCGCGAGCTGCAGCGCCACGATGGTGTTGACGCCGAGGCCGGCCGCCAGGCCGATCGGCACGTTGCCGATCACGCCCATCAGCAGGGTGGTGAGACCCGCGGTGAGGGCGGTGGCGGTGACCAGCTGGGCGCTGCCCAGGTGAGCCCCGGTCATGTCCGTGGCGCTGGCCAGGATGATCGGGTTCAGCACCAGGATGTACGCCATGGTGAAGAAGGTGGCGACACCGCCGCGGACCTCGCGCGGCAGGGTGGAGCCGCGCTCGCTGATCCGGAAGTAGCGGTCCAGGGCACCCGCGGGGAGCTGGGGCGCGGCGTCGGCGGGTTCGGGCGACTCGGTGGTCGGCTGGACCACAGGCATGGCGGGGCGTCCTCTGTGGGGGAGCTGAGGAGAGGGGGGACCGCCCGGAGCGACGGTGGCCGGGCGTAGACCATTAAGTATGGTTTCCGGATCGCACACGCGCTATCTTCGCGCGTAGAGCCCGCGGGGTGTCCCGGAGCACCCCAGGGGCCCCGCCGGGCCCCCACCGCACCGTACGCTAGGCCCCATGCCCAAGACGCCGCTGCACCCCTCGCCCCCTCCGCTGGAGGCCAACGACGTCGCCATCGTCGGCGGCGGCACGGTGCTGTGGTTCGTCGCCTTCCTGGCCCTGCTCCCCTTCCAGGGCACCCTCTCCGACCACGG
Source organism: Kitasatospora sp. NPDC001159 (assembly GCF_053598235.1). NCBI lineage: Bacteria > Bacillati > Actinomycetota > Actinomycetes > Kitasatosporales > Streptomycetaceae > Kitasatospora > Kitasatospora sp. NPDC001159. The sequence continues at coordinate 27,158 of NZ_JBSFJV010000058.1, read as the reverse complement.
GCACGGCACCTGGCCCTGGATCTGCCTCTCCGGCGGCCTGCTCGGCCTGATCGGCCTCTGGTACTGCCGCGCCCGGCGGGACGCGATCGCCCGCAGCCGCACCGCCGAGACCGCCCTGCGCGAGGCCGACGGCGACGGCACCGACAGCGGCGCGGGCCCGGCCACCCGGTCGGACTGAACAGTGCTTTAGTAGCACGCATCGGACATAAGGCGCCCGTAGAGTCGGTGCCATGACGCAGCCTGCCCAGCCCGAGGAAGAGCATCCGGCCGACGGAGACCTCCCCGACGGAGCGCACCCCCTCGGGCTGCTGCCTGGGCGGCGCGGCGGCCTGACCTCCGCAGAGGTGGCCGAACGGGTCGCCGAGGGGCAGGTCAACGACGTGCCGGTGCGATCCAGCCGGTCCGCCAAGGAGATCGTCCGGGCCAACGTCTTCACCCGGTTCAACGCCATCATCGGCGTCATGTTCGGGATCATCCTGATCGTCGGCCCGATCCAGGACGGCCTGTTCGGCCTGGTCATCGTGGCCAACACGGCGATCGGCATCTTCCAGGAACTGCGCGCCAAGAAGACCCTGGACAGCCTGGCACTGATCGGCGAGGCCCGCCCCCAGGTCCGCCGGGACGGCACCGTCCAGCAGATCACCGTCGCCGAGATCGTCCTCGACGACACCGTGCTGCTCGGCAGCGGCGACAAGGTGATCGTGGACGGCGACGTCACCGAGGCGGACGGCCTGGAGATCGACGAGTCGCTGCTCACCGGCGAACCCGACTCCGTCCTCAAGCAGCCCGGCGACCGTGTGATGTCCGGCAGCTTCGTGGTGGCCGGCGCGGGCGCCTTCACCGCCGCCAAGGTCGGCCGCGAGGCCTACGCGGCCCAGCTGGCCGAGGAGGCCAGCAAGTTCACCCTGGTGAGGTCGGAGCTGCGCAGCGGCATCGACAGCATCCTGCGGTTCATCACCTACCTGCTGATCCCCACCGCGCTCGGCCTGATCATCAGCCAGCTGGCCGTCGAGGGCCGGGACTGGCGCGAGGCCGTCCGCCGGATGGTGGCCGGCATCGTGCCGATGGTCCCCGAGGGCCTGGTGCTGCTGACCTCGGTGGCCTTCGCGATCGGCGTGATCCGGCTCGGCCGCAAGCAGTGCCTGGTCCAGGAGCTCCCGGCGATCGAGGGCCTGGCCCGGGTGGACACCGTCTGCCTGGACAAGACCGGCACCCTCACCGAGGGCGGCATGGACGTGATCGACCTGCGGGTGATCTCCGACGGCGAGCCCGCCCCGGTCGACCCGGACACCATCCAGCACGCGCTCGCCGTGATGGCCGGCGCCGACGCCCGCCCCAACCCGTCCATACAGGCCGTGATCGACGCGTACGGGCGCGGCGACGGCGCCGGCCCGGGCGGCAACGGCTGGCGGGTGATCGAGGCGATGCCCTTCTCCTCCGCCCGCAAGTGGAGCGGCGTGCAGCTGCTGGAGCCGCAGGGCGGCGAGGCCAGCTGGCTGCTCGGCGCCCCCGACGTGCTGCTGCCCGCCGGGCACCCGGCGCTCGCCGAGGTGGACGAGCTGGGCGCCCAGGGCCTGCGGGTGCTGCTGCTCGGCCGCACGCCCGTCCCGCTGGACTCCCCCGACCCGGCGGCCGGCCTCACCCCGCTCGCCCTGGTGGTGCTCCAGCAGCGGCTGCGCGCGGACGCCGCCGACACCCTGCGCTACTTCGAGAGCCAGAACGTCCGGGCCAAGGTGATCTCCGGGGACGCGGCGGTCTCGGTCGGCGCGGTGGCCGGCCACCTCGGCCTGCCCGGCGCGGACCACCCGCTGGACGCCCGCACCCTGCCCGAGGACCCGGAGCAGCTCGCCGAGACCGCCGACCGGACCAGCGTCTTCGGCCGGGTCACCCCACAGCAGAAGCGCCGACTGGTCGGGGCTCTGCAGTCCCGCGGCCACACCGTGGCGATGACCGGCGACGGCGTCAACGACGTGCTCGCGCTCAAGGACGCCGACATCGGCGTGGCGATGGGCACCGGCTCGGACGCCACCAAGGCGGTCGCCCAGATCGTGCTGCTCGACGACTCCTTCGCGACCATGCCCTCGGTGGTCGCCGAGGGCCGCCGGGTGATCGGCAACATCGAGCGGGTGGCCGGGCTGTTCCTGGTGAAGACGGTCTACTCGGTGCTGCTGGCGCTGCTGGTGATCTTCACCCACTCGCCGTACCCGTTCCTGCCCCGGCACTCCACCGTGCTGTCCACCCTCACCATCGGCGTGCCGGCCTTCTTCCTGGCCCTCGCCCCCAACAACGAGCGGGCCCGTACCGGCTTCGTGAAGCGCGTCCTGCGGCTGGCGGTCCCCGGCGGCGTCATCGCCGGCACCGGCACCTTCGTCGCCTACGCGCTGGCCCGCACCGACCACGCGACCGACCTCAAGGCCGACACCAGCGTGGCCACCCTGACGCTCTTCCTGATCGCCATCTGGGTGCTCGCCATCGTCGCCCGCCCGTACAACTGGTGGCGGCTGCTGCTGATCGGCACCATGGGCGGCGCGTTCGCCCTGGTCCTGGTGGTCCCGGCGCTGTCCGAATTCTTCCAGCTCTCCCTGGTCGGCCAGCGCGACCCGTGGACGGGCGTCGCCATCGCGGTGATCTGCGGCATCGTGCTGGAGATCGCCTGGGGCTTCATGAAGCGCCGCGGGCTCGAATGACCCCCGCCTAGCACGCCCCTGCGAGGGGGTGCCGAATGGCACGCAGAGGTGGGGAGTTGGAGGCGTTCATCGCCTTCCTGGGCGGGCTGCTGGCGGTCGGGCTGACGGCGCTGGCGATGGCGGGCGTCGGCCTGGCGGTCAGGCCGACGCCCGCGGTGAAAGCGGCGGCGATGGTGACGCTCGGCGCGGTCTGGCTGACCGTCACCACCACCGTCTACCTGCGGCTCAAACCGCGCGGCAGCTGAAGCCGCCCGGTCCGCTCGACCCCGCTCAGCCCTCGAAGTCCCGGGCCGCGGACAGCTCGTACGCCCGGTCCGGCTCGCTGAGCGCGGCCAGCACCTCGAAGCGCCGGTGCCACTGCCCGACCGACCAGGCGAGCCCGGCCGCCAGGCCCTCCGGGGTGGCCGCGTGCAGCAGGCCGGGCACCGGCGGGACCTCGAACTCGTCGTCCTCGTCGGCGGCTTCGGCCAGCTCCGGGTCGTAGGGCGGCTCCGGCGCGTCCGCCTCCGGGTCCCAACGCCAGTCCACCGCGGCCTCGCTGCCGTCCGGGCCGACCACCAGCAGCTCCTCGTGCTCCTCGTAGGCGACCGGGCAGCCGGGCAGCAGCTCCCGCACCACGGCCGGCACCCGGTGCAGCACGCCCTCGGAGAGCACCCGGCCGCCGGCCACCTCACTGGCCAGCGACACGTGCAGCCGCTCGGCGAGGTCCGCCGCGAGCGCCGGGGCGACCGGCAACAGCGGGTACGGGTGCAGCAGTTGGACCAGGTCCGGGGCGTCGGCGACGACCGCCTCGATGGCGTCCACCACGACCGTGCGGTCCGGGCGGCGACCGGTGGCCGGGTCCAGCGGCGGCACCGCCCGCACCACGTCCAGTGGTTCGATCCGCTCGCGGTCCACCCGGGCCAACGCACTGTGGATGCCGTGCAGTTGGCGGTGCCCGACCTCGGCGGCCGGGTCGGTGAGCCGGTCCAGCACCTCGTCCGGGCCGTGCGTCTCGGCGAGCAGCGCGGCCAGCGTGGTGCGCACCCCGAGCGCGTGCAGGAACTGCTCGTCCAGGGTGGTGCGCGCCTCGTCGTACAGGCCGCGCAGCAGCGGGTCGGCTCCGGCGGCGCGCAGCCCGGCGGGCTCGCGGCCGGCCAGCACCGGGTGGTCGCGCAGCCACCAGGCGGTGTACGGCGGCAGGTCGGCGTAGGAGCCGTTCGGCAGCAGGGTGCGGACGGGGTTGACCACGGCGTCCCGGTACGGCGGACGGGCGAGCGCGGCCAGCGCCTCGGGCCAGGCGTCGTCGTCCACCAGGTCGAGGTCGCGGACGGCCAGCAGTTCGGCGGCCACCGGCGGCACGCCGACCACCTCGTCCGCGTGCAGCACCTCCAGCGCGTCCTCGGCCCAGTCGGCGAGCCCGTCCGGCGCCTCGTCCAGCAGGCCGGTGGGGTGGCCGCCGGCCGCCCGGTCGGCCGGGACGGTCGGGTCGAGCCGCTCCAGGTCGTCCGGGTCGAGCACCACGTCCTCGGCGCGCACCAGCACGAAATCGGCCAGCACGCCGACGGCCGCGAGCACCTCGGAGCCCCAGCGCTCCAGCAGCTCGTCGTCCACCCAGCCGGCGTCCTCCTCGCGGGCGAGGGCGGCGAACGGGCTTCCGGGCAGAACGAGTTCGCCCGCGCGGGCGGGCTCGCCCTCGTCGTCCAGCAGCGCCAGCCGGGCCAGCCACGGGTGCTCGCCGGGCGCCGGGGCGGCGGCCTTCACCAGGGCCAGGACGGCATCGGCCAGTTCGAGCGCGGCGTCCAGGTCGTCCTCGGCCAGCTCGTAGGAGCGGGCGACGGCGGCCCGCACCTCGGGTGTGTCCAGCACCCCGGCCGGGGTGGCGGTGCCGGCACCGAGCTTGGCCAGCAGCGGGTGGGCGGCCTCGGGGTGGGCCAGCCGCAGGTCCAGCGCGGCGAGTGCGCCGGCCAGCGTCTCGGGGTAGCCAGGGAAGGCCGCCCAGTCGGCGTCCTCGGAGGGCAGCAGCACCCGCCGGGGCCCGGTGACGGTCCGGCCGTCGGCGAGCGGCACGGGCAGCGCGCCGAGCGCCTCCGGGTCGGCCGCGCCGAGCGCCGCGTACAGGTTGCGCCACCAGGCCGGGTCACGGTCCAGGCCGCCGAGCTGGTCGACCACCTCGGCCAGCGGCACCCGGCGCACGTTCAGCACCCGCAGCTCGGTGCGGCGCTCCAGACCGGCCGGCAGCAGCCCGGGGAAGATCGGTGCCAGCGCCTCGACCACCGAGCCGTCCGCGCCCTCCAGCAGCGTCGCGTCCCGGGGCCGCAGCGCGGGCGTGCCCTCCTCGACGACGCCGGGGTGCGGCAGGAACGGCGTACCGGGCAGCCGGGACAGCACGGCGGCGCGCAGCGCGTTGTCCAGCGCGCCCTGCCCGAGCGGCCCGGGGACGAGGCCGAGCGAGCCCAGGTCGGCGCCGCGGGCGCGCAGCAGCTCGGCGTAGCTGTCGGCGGCGCGCTCGGTGAGGAAGTCGGCGAGCGGGCCGGGGGCGATGTGCCGTCGGGTGGAGTCCAGCGGGTAGGAGGCGATCAGCAGCGCGGGCAGGCCGACCGGCTCGTCGCTGGGGGTGGGCGCGTGCAGCACCGGCTCGATCGCGGGCCGCTGCGGGGCACCGTCCTCGGCGACCGGGACGGCCCAGGTGACCGTCCAGTACGGGCGGGCGCGCTCCTCGGTGGGCCGGTCGGCGAGCAGCCCGGCGTCCAGGCGGCCGGAGGCGCCGGCGGTCTGCCAGACCGTCCGCCGCGGCAGCCCGCCCGCGTCGTCGGTGACGGTGACCTCGGTGACGCCGTCCGGGCGCGGCTCGGCGGCGCTGCGGGTGAGCGTCCGGGTGCCCTCCGGGGTCTCCACCACGACCTCGGCCAGGCCCGGCAGGGTGAGCAGCAGCCCGTCGTCGATCCCGGCCAGCAGGCGGCGGGTCAGGTCCTCGGCGGCGGCGTCCCGCAGCGGCAGCACCACCACGGTGTCGTAGCCCTCGGGGGCCGGGCCCTCGGCCGCGAACGGCAGCCGCAGCAGCGGCACGTGGCCGTCCCGGCGGCGCAGTTCGTCGGCCAGCGCGGGCTGCGCCGCCGCCAGCGACCGGGCCTCGCCCAGCGACCAGCGCACCCCGCCCGCGGCGCCCAGCACGGCGGGCTCGTCGGTGACGGCGAGGACGGCGGCGAAGCCGACGCCGAAGCGGCCCACGGCGGGCTCCTCACCGCGCTTGGAGGAGGCGCGCAGGGTGGACAGCGACTCGACGGCGGCCGCGTCCAGCGGGGCGCCGGTGTTGGCGGCGGCCAGCACGCCGTCGGCCAGGGTCAGCCGCAGCCGCCCGGGGCCGCGCCCGGCCCGCACCGCCGCGTCGGCCGCGTTCTGCGCCAACTCGACCACCAGCCGGTCCCGGTAGCCGCCGAGCGCCAGCTCCTCCTCGGCATTGGCGTCCTCCCGGAACCGGGCTGGCGAGGCGGCCCAGGCGTCCAGCACCCGTCGGCGCAACGCGGCGCTCCCGAAGGAGTCCGCGAGGTGCTCGTCCGTGCCGCTGCCGATGATCCGAGGTTCCACTGGACCTGCCGCCTTCCGCCGCCCTGTACGTCGTAGGGGCATTCTTCCCTGCCCCACCGACTACTCCCGACCACGGTCCGGCCCGGCGGCGCCCGTACCCGAAAGATCCGCAGGTCGACGACGCCGACCGGCCCCGCCCAACGCCCCGCCACCATGAGCGCCACGCCCGAGCCCGACAGCCCGCTGCCAGGGCCGCCACGCTCTGCGCTCCGCTGTGGACCACCCCACCCGCGAGTGCCCCGGCCCGGCCCCGACCGGGGCGCCCCGCGGGCGGCAGGCAGGCCGGGGCGCGGGGGTGGGGGTGGGGGTGGGGTGTGCGGGCAGGAGGCCTGTCGCCCGCGGGACGGGGGATGCCCGCAGGCGACAGGAGCGGCGGGGGTCCCGCATCAGGCGCCCCCACTCCCATGAACGTCGCGGCCCGCCCCACCGGTTCAGCGGGACGGGCCGTCAGACGACGCGGGCTCAGGAGTGGCCGAGCTCCTCCGCCGGGGCGTCGGGCTCGACCGAGCCGGAGGCGCGGTCCGGGTGGAGGTGCAGCGGCTCGACCACCAGCTCGTCCAGGATCAGCTCGGACGGCGCCGGCGGGGCCGGGATGACGGCCGCCTCGGAGTGCCCGCCACAGCCGTACGCGAAGGAGACGATCTGGCCGTCGGCCGGGCCGAACTCGTTGCCGCACACGCCGAAGGCCTGTCCGAGCGAGCCGCCGATCGGGATCAGGAAGCCGCAGCTGCCGCACGCGGCGGGCGCCGCTTGGGCCATCGCGGTCTGCGGGCCGTGGGCCTTCTCCCAGCGGTCGGCGGCCAGGTGCAGGCCGAACCGGGAGAGCACCCGGCTGCGGCCCATGCCGAGCTCTTCGGCGACGGCGTTGATCTGGGCGCGGGCCGGGGCGGGCTGGATGTGCGGGTCGGTGACGACCACGTCCTCCTCGGCCGCGAGGGCGACCGCGGAGTTCGGCGCGGGCTCGTCCTCGCCGCTCCAGCCGGCCTCCAGGCGCGCGTCGTCGGCGCCGGTGGGCAGCAGGTCGCCGGGGCCCATGTCGCCGGGGCGCAGCCGCTCGCTCCACGGCACCCACTCCGGGGCCAGCACCGCGTCGGGGCCGGGCAGCAGCACGACCTCGTCCAGGGTGACGTTCTTGGCCCGCGGCGCGCGGGCGACGGTGACCGCCCAGTGCCAGCCGCGGTAGGCCGCGTCCAGGCACTCGAAGCTGTGGGTGACGACACGGTCGGCATCTGCCTGGACGCCCAGGTGCGGGCCGACCGCCTCCGGTCCGACGGCCTCCTCGGCAGCCTGACGGGCGAGTTCGACGGCCTCGGCACAGAGCCGGTCGGGGGTACGGCTTCGCATCGCAGCACTCACGGCGTCGATTCTCTCCCAGTTCTTCTGTCACCCACGGCGTGTTGCCTGTTCCGTCGCGGCTCGGTAGTCCCTCGTCCATTCTGCGCGACCCGGGGCCGTCGCGGGTACCGACCGCGCCGCTGGACCGGCCTGCCGGCGCCCGGCGCCCGACGGGCGGACCCTGGGCAGGCTACCCGCCGGTCGGCGCCCCGGCACAGTCCGGGGCGGAGCCGAGCCTTCCACGGCCGCGCCGAGCGAAGCGGAATCCCGCGTCGCAACGACGAATCTGGGGCAGGATGGGCTTGTGGCGGACGACAACCCGTCGCAGCACGCACTGCGCGCCTCGCAGGCCGGCAGCCCCGACGAGGCAGCCGCCGCGCCGCGACCGCAGTCTCCCGTCCCCGCTGCGGGCGAACCGCGGTCGGGGAACGACCTTGAGGCGCCCGCCGCCCGGGTCAACCTGGAGAAGCCGGACGTTCCGTACGTTCCCTACGTTCCGGACGTTCCGGACGACGCCCACACCCGTCACCTCCACGCGCTCGACGAGGACCTGGAGGAGGAGTTCCCCGAGCCCCACCGCAACGTCCTGGTGCGCGTCGTCTCCGCCGTCGGCATCCGCCTCGGCAAGCTGGTGCACGGCACCGGCCGCCGGATCCGCCGGGCCACCTCCGCCCAGGGCGCGGGCGAGTCCGGCCTCGCCAAGCTGATCGAGCTGCACGCGCTGAACTCCTTCGGCGACATGCTGATCACCATCGCGCTGGCCTCCACGATCTTCTTCTCCGTCCCCACCGGCCAGGCCCGCGGCCGGGTCGCCCTGTACCTGCTGATCACCATGGCCCCGTTCGCCCTGCTGGCCCCGGTGATCGGCCCGCTGCTGGACCGAATCCCGCACGGCCGCCGGGCGGCCATGGCGATGTCGATGCTGACCCGGGCGGTACTGGCCTGGACGATGGCCGGGGTGGTCGCCGGCGGCGGCATCGCGCTCTACCCGGAGGCACTGGGCGTGCTGGTGGCGTCCAAGGCGTACGGAGTGGTGCGCAGCGTCGTGGTGCCCCGGCTGCTGCCGAGCCGGCTGTCCCTGGTCAAGGCGAACTCGCGGGTCACCCTGGCCGGGCTGCTGGCCACCGGCGTGGCAGCCGCGGTGGGCGGGCTGCTGCACCTGATCGGGCCGGACTGGCCGCTGCGCGGCGCCTTCCTGGTGTTCGTGATCGGCACCCTGATGGCCTTCCACCTGCCGCACGAGGTCGATTCGGCGAAGGGCGAGCAGCGGGCGGTCCTGCACGCCGAGGTGCACGGCGAGGGCTCGCACCTGATCCACCACAAGCCACCGAAGGTCAAGGCCTCGCTGCGCACCGTCGGCCCCTCAGTGGTGCTGGCGTTGCGGGCGATGTCGGCGATGCGCTGGCTGGTCGGCTTCCTGGTGTTCTTCCTGGCCTTCCTGCTGCGCACCGAACCGATCGGCGGCCTGGAGCCGACCCTGGCGCTGGGCCTGGTGGCGCTGGCGGCGGGGACGGGCAACGCGCTGGGTTCGGTGCTGGGCTCCTGGCTGCGCACCCGGGCCCCGGAGGCGACGGTCACCGCGATGCTGCTGCTGGCGACCTGCGTGACGGCGGCGGCCGCGCTCTGGTACGGCGTGGTGACGGTGGTTCTGGTGGCCGGCGTGTCCGGGATGGCGGCTTCGCTGGGCAAGCTGGCGCTGGACGCGCTGATCCAGCGGGACGTCCCGGAGGCGGTGCGGACCTCGGCGTTCGCCCGTTCGGAGACCCTGATGCAGCTGTGCTGGGTGGCGGGCGGCGGGGTCGGCATCGTGCTGCCGCTGAACGGGGTGCTGGGCCTGTCGATCGCGGCTTCGGTGGCCGGTCTGATGCTGGTGTGGACGGTCCACTCGCTGCTGCGGCTCGGCCCGCGGCGGCACCCGGCCGCGCCCCGGGTGGCCTGATTCCGACCGTGCGGCAACACGCGGTGGTCGACCCCCGCGTAGCGTGATCGGCCCGGCCCGGTAGATTCTGACGCATGAGCCTCAATTCCCGTGTCATCGCCGCCCTCGGCGCCGTCGTCGTGGTCGGCGCCGGCACGGTCGGCGGGTCCATCGCCTACGCCTCCGGCCAGACGGAGATCAGCGACCACCGCGTGACCCTCACCGTCGGCAACTCCTCGCAGGTCCAGGACCCGTTCTGCGCCAACGATGACGGCAGCCCGCTGTCGGACGAGCAGCAGCAGGCCTGCTCGAAGAAGGCCCAGGACGCGCTGAAGGCCGGGACCCTGCCGAGCTCCGACGTCGTGCTGAGCGACCGCGTCGGCGTCGGCGTCTCCCCGGACGTGGCCAAGAAGGGCTGGGTGTCCTTCAGCAACGGCGGCCCGCTGAGCGGCGGTGGCCAGTTCACCGTGTCCAGCTGGTCCAAGAACGGCTCGACCTACTCCGGCTCCCACGCGGCCAGCCAGCTGCTGAACGCCTCCGGCCGGACCCTGGTCACCGTGGTCGAGGGCGACCGGGACCTGGAGACCCCGACCGCGATCTGGTACTTCCAGCTGAACACCAAGGACAGCTGACGGTCCTGCGATGACCGCGCACGTCTCCGACGCGCACCCCGAGCAGCCGGGCCCCGGGCGGGTTCGGCTGCTCGTCGTCGTCGCGGTGCCCGCCGAGGCCGAGGCCGTGCTGCGCGGCCTGCCCGGCGGGGCCGTCGCCCTGCCGCTGCCGGGCGGTGTGCTGCACCGGTCGGAGGGTGCTCCGGTGGACGTGCTGGCCGCCGGGGTCGGCCCGGCCGCCGCCGCGGCCGCCACCTCCGCCGCGCTGGCCGCCCGCCCGTACGGCCTGGTCACCTCGGCCGGGATCGCCGGCGGTTTCGCCCCGCACGCCCCGGTCGGCGCGACCGTGGTGGCCGACGCGATCGTGGCCGCCGACCTCGGCGCCGAGACCCCCGAGGGCTTCGCCGACGTCACCGAGCTGGGCTTCGGCACCGCCCGGCACACCCCTCCCCCGGCCGCTGTGGCGCTGGCCGCCCGGGCACTGGACGCCCTGACCGGCCCGGTGCTGACCGTCTCGACCGTGACCGGCAGCACCGAACGGGCCGCCGCGCTGGCCGCCCGCCACCCGGGCGCCGCCGCCGAGGCGATGGAGGGCTTCGGCGTGGCCGAGGCCGCCGCCCGGTACGGCGTGCCGGCCTTCGAACTGCGGACCGTTTCCAATCCGGTGGGCCCGCGCGACCGGGCCGCCTGGCGGATCGGCGAGGCGCTGGCCGCCCTGGAGCGGGCCTTCGCCGCGCTGCCCGTCGCCGAACTGATCGAGGAGGCCGGCCGTGGCTGAACGGCTGAGCATCGCGTACTCGCCCTGCCCGAACGACACCTTCGTCTTCCACGCCTGGGCGCACGGCCTGGTGCCCGGGGCGGACGCCCCCGAGGTGACCTTCGCCGACATCGACATCACCAACGGCCTGGCCGAGCGCGGCGAGCTGGACGTGCTGAAGATCAGCTACGGCGCGCTGCCCTGGGTCCTGGAGGAGTACGCCCTGCTGCCCTGCGGCGGCGCGCTCGGCCGCGGCTGCGGCCCGCTGGTGCTCACCCTGCCGGGCGTGGGCTCACCCGCGGAGCTGGCCGGGAAGACGGTGGCGGTGCCGTCCGAGCGCTCCACCGCCTACCTGCTGTTCCGGCTCTGGGCGGCCGGGGCGGTGCCGGGCGGCTTCGGCGAGATCGTGGTGCTGCCGTTCCACGAGATCATGCCCGCGGTCCGGGACGGCCGGGTGGACGCCGGCCTGGTGATCCACGAGGCGCGCTTCACCTACGGGCAGTACGGCCTGCACAGCCTGGCCGACATGGGCGAGGCCTGGGAGCGGGAGACCGGCCTGCCGATCCCGCTCGGCGCGATCGTGGCCAAGCGCTCGCTGGGCGCGGAGCGGCTGCGTGAACTCGCCGGCACGATCCGCGCCTCCGTCCGGCAGGCCTGGGCGGACCCGGCGGCCAGCCGGGAGTACGTGCTGGCGCACGCCCAGGAGATGGACCCGGCGGTCACCGACCAGCACATCGGGCTGTACGTGAACGAGTTCACCGCCGACCTGGGCGAGGAGGGCTACCAGGCCGTCCGCGCGCTGCTCACCCGGGCCGCCGCGGAGGGGTTGGTACCCCCGCTCGACCCGGGTGCGCTCGCGTTCGGGTAGCCCAGGAACGCCCTGGACGCCCCGGACGCCTCAGACGTCGAACTGGTCGGCCACCGCGCGCAGCAGGCCGGCCAGCTTCTGGCCGGTGGGCTTGGCCGGGTAGCGGCCGCGCTGGAGGCCGGGCAGCACCGCGTCCAGGGTGGTGATCAGGTCCTGGACGATCGGCGCCATGTCGTCGGCGCTCCGGCGCTGGGCGGCGGCCACCGACGGCAGCGCGTCCAGCAGCTGCACGGCCATCGCCTGGTCCCCGCGGTGGCCGGCGACCACGCCGAACTCGACCCGCTGGCCCGGCTTCAGCACGGTGACACCGGCGGGCAGCGCCTTGGTGTGGACGAAGACGTCGCCACCGTCGTCGCGCGACAGGAAGCCGAAACCCTTCGTCTCGTTGAACCACTTGACCTGGCCGGTGGGCATCTCGAACAGTCCTCGAATGGGTGTGAGGGATCCCGGCCCTGGCCGGGGATCACTGGGTGGTGTGGGAGAAAAGACGGGCCGACCTCGGCTCGGCGCCCGTGGGCGCTCACGGTCGGTACGCTGTCGGGAGCAGACTAACGGTCCGTCACTGCCTCATCCGCGTTCCACGAAGGGTCCGTGTTCCAAGGCCCGCCCGGGGCGTTGGGAGCGCCGGGATCTCGCGGTCACGAGCGACCCGCTACTGGCACGGCCGGGGCGCGGTTCGGCGCAGTCCATCGGCTCACACCCCCGGGTCTGAGGACACGGGACGCACCTGCAGCGCCCCTCGGCACCCCCTGCATACCCCCGCCCAGCAGGGATCAAAACGTTCAGCTGCCGGGAAACTGCGCAACGTGACCGACCCGCTCCGGTGGACGGCTCCGGCGGCCGCTTCTGCCAGACTGGGGGCACCCCAGCGCAGAGCGGAGAAGTGAGCAGACGTGAGCAGCCAGAGCGCCGACCCCGGCGACGTGTACGTCAAGGCCGGGACGGTCGTCTTCGGCCTCGGCGCGCTCGCCACCGTGGTCACCTTCGTCCCGCTGTTCCTGCACCTGACGCCGCTGCCGACGGCCATGTACTGGCTGAGCATGCTGATGCCGGCCGGCTTCCTGTCCGCGCTGACCGGGCTGTTCCTGAACGCCCGGGCCCAGCGCCGCCGGGTGGAGCCGTAGGGCCCGTCCTGCGGATTCGCCGGCCCTGGAGCGTGTCTTGCGGACCTTTGCCGGGTCCGCACAGGCTCCACAGGGCCCGCCCTAGTTCGCCCGGAGGTGCCGGTCGAGCCACTCCGGGAAACCGGTGAGGTCCGCCAGCACCACGTCCGCCCCGGCCTCGCGCAGCTCCTGCGCGCCGTACGGGCCGGTGGCCACGCCGACCGCGACCGCGTCCGCGTGCCGGGCGCCCCGGATGTCGCCGAGGTGGTCGCCGACGTAGATGCTCGCGCCGTGCTCGCGCAGCGCCTCGCCCTTGGTCTCGGCCCAGAGGTCGCCGATCACGATGTCCGCCGCCATCCCGGCGTGCTCCAGGTGGAGGTGGGCGTTCGGCTCGTACTTGCCGGTGATCACCGCGACCCGGCCGCCGTGGGCGCGGACCGCCTCGACGGCGGCGTGCGCGCCGGGCAGGGCCACGGTCGGGGCGAAGGCGTGGTCGCGGTACAGCTCGCGGTAGCGGGTGATGACCCGCTCCACCTCCTCCTCCGGGAACCAGTTGCGGATCTCGTTCACCAGCGGCGGGCCGAGCCGCGTGACCACCAGGTCGGCGTCGATGTAGGTGCCGGTCTCGGCAGAGAGCGCCTGGTAGGTGGCGTGGATACCCGGCCGGGTGTCCAGCAGCGTCATGTCGAGGTCGAAACCGACGGTGAGCGGGGCGGGTGAGGTCGCGGGCATGCCGCCAGGCTATCCAACGGGCACCGGGGGTGACGAGGCAATTTGCCCCGGCTTCGAGACGGAACTTAGGTGTACCTGAGTTGTCTGCGGAGAGGGCTCATGACCGACACCACCGCACCACCGGGGGCACGGCGCACACCCCGTCGCCGGACGGCCGGGTGGTGGCGCAGGGCACGCCCGGGGAGGTGGTGACGGCGGAGCTGGTGCGGGAGGTGTTCGGGTGTCGGTGGTGGTGCCGGACCCGGTGACGGGCACCCCGTTTGGTCGTTCCGGGCGCTCCGTGGGCCGCGACGGCGGAAGCGGTGGACGCTTGACGGCGCCCGTGGACGCCTAACGACACTTCAGGTGTGATCTCGGACATAATCGACGGGCTCTCGCCCGTTGCCGCGTCGCCTTCGCCGGAGGACCCGCCGATGCCCCGGATCGCCCGCCGTACGTTCCTCGCCGGCCTCGGCGGGGCCGCGCTCACGGCGTGCACCTCCGGGAAGCCGGCGCCACCGACCGCCGACAGGCTGGCCGCGAGCACCAGCCCCTCCCCCACCCCGGTGCCGCCGGTCACGGTGAACGCCGCGACCGGGCCGGTGCTCGTCCCCGGCGAGCCACTGCGGGTGGTCGTGCTGGACACCGATGTGCTCGACTCCGCGCTGACCCTCGGCATCACGCCAGTCGGCGCCGCCCTCCCGGCCGCCGACACCCGCCTCCCCGACTACTGGCCGGCCTCCCGCACGGCGGGCATCTGGCTGGTCGGCCCGCCCGGCGCGCCGGACCTCGCAGCCGTACGGGCCCTGCGGCCGGACCTGATCCTCTCCAACCAGGCCCGCGACGGCGACCGCTACGACCAGCTGAGCGCGCTCGCCCCGACCGTCCTCACCCAGACCACCGGGGCGCCGTGGAAGGCGAACTTCCAGCTGCACGCCCAGGCGTTGAGCCGGGTGGCGGCGGCCGCGGCCTTCGTCGCCTCCTACCAGAAGCACGCCGGGCAGGTGGCCGCGGCGCTGGCGGCGGCGAGGCTGTCGGGCCGCAAGGTGAGCCTGGTGCGGTTCACGGAGGGCGGCGGGATCCGGCTGTTCGGGCGGCAGAGCTTCCCCGGGATCGTGCTCGCCGACGCCCAGGTGGGGCGGCCGGACGCGCAGAACGTCGACCAGTCGGACTTCGAGGTCCCGCTGGACCAGATCGGCCGGGCCGACGGCGACCTGCTGCTGTACGCGACGTACGGCGATCCGGAGCGGGCGGGCACCGACGCGGCACTGGCGAGCCCGGGTTGGCAGGCACTCGGGGCGGTCAGGGCGCACCGGGCGTTCCCGGTGGACGACCAGCTGTGGTTCCAGGGGATCGGGTACGCCGGCGCCAATTTCATGTTGGACGAGCTGCAGCGCTTCCTCGGGGCGTAGTCGGTCTACTGACGACTTGTCGACTCGCCGAGGGTTGTGCAGTCGAGCGGTGAGTCCGCCACAATGGGCCGCCAATCACAACATTCGTCCCGGGGGACAACACCATGTCAACTGCGGTAGCTCCGACCGCTCCTGCCCGCAAGGGGAAGGCCGCCGCGCTCGGCTGGCTGATCAGCATCGCGTTCAACGTGGTCGCGCCGATCATGATCTACAACCAGCTGCACGACGCCGGCTACAGCGAGTCCACCGCCATCCTGCTCTCCGGTCTCGGCCCGCTGGTCGACACCGTGATCTACCTGGCCTGGCACCGCCGGATCGACGAGTTCGCCGTCGTCTCGCTGGTCTTCGTCGCCCTGAGCCTGATCGTCGCGCTGATCGGCCCGACCGACCCGAAGATGCTGCTGGCCAAGGATTCCTTCGTCTCCGGCCTGCTCGGCGTGCTCTACCTCGCCTCGCTGGCCGCGCCGAAGCCGATCATGTTCTACTTCGGCCGCAAGTTCGCCACGGACGGCACGCCGGAGATGGTCGCCTGGTGGAACTCGATGTGGCAGTACGAGAACTTCCGCCGGGTCCAGCGCAACCTGACCGTCGTGTGGGGCATCGCCTTCGTCCTGGAGGCCGCGCTGCGGATCGTGTTCGTCTACACCCTGTCGCACGGCACGGTGGTGGCGATCAACAACATCCTCCCGTTCGTGGTGCTCGGCGGGCTGGTGTACTTCACCATGGTCTACGCCAAGCGCTCCAGCGCCCGCGGCCGGGCCGCCGCCGAGGCGGCTGCGGCTGCGGCTGCGGCTGCCGCTGCTTGATTCAGCGGGAACTCGCGTAGCGGGCCGGTGAGATGCCGACCGCCGCGGTGAAGTCCCGGGTGAGGTGGGCCTGGTCGGCGTAGCCGAGTTCCGCCGCGAGCGCGGCCAGGTCCAACTGTCCTCCCGCTGCGGCGCGTTCGGCTGCCTCGTGCAGCCGGGCCCGCCGCAGCACCCACTTCGGGGAGGCGCCGACGTACTCGGCGAACAGCCGCTGGAGGCTGCGGACGGTCACGCCCAGCTCGCGGGCCAGCTCGTCCACCCGGCACAGGTCCGGCGAGGCGGTGATCCGGTCCACCGCGGCGGCGACCTCCTCGGCCACCGGGTCGGGCGCGGGCAGGCGTGGCAGCAGGAAGGCATCGGCCAGCTCGGCGTCCGGCGCGTCGAGGATCCGGGCGTTGAACCGGTCCACGTCGGCGCCGAAGTACTCCGCGGCGGGCACGAACCGGTCCGTCAGGGCGCTCACGGGGTGCCCCGAGAAGGCGCGGAAGGCGCCGGGGCGGAACCGCACACCCAGCACGTGCCCGGCCCCCTCCAGACGGCGGACGAAGAGCGAGCGGTCCACCCCGTACACCCGGGCCCGCGGGGCCTCGAAGACCAGGTGGACGTTGGGGTGCGAGAGCACCTTCTGCTCGTACGGGGCATGGCCGCGCAGATCCCAGCGGACCAGCCAGTAGTACTCCACGAAACGCGCCACGGCGGGCGCGGGCGCCAGCCGCTCCACGCTGATCAGCTCGGCCGCCCGGGCGGGGTGGAGGACGCCACGGCCGAGGTCGGGAGAATCCATGGCGGCCAGGCTAGCCGTCGCGTTTCTTCAAGACCGGGCGGCACGGCCCGGCGCAGGCTTGGCGTCATGAACGCTCACCCCATGCACCCCTTCCTCGCCCGCGCCGCCACCGCTGCGGCCGGCGTCGCCGCCGCCGTCCCGGCCGGGCAGCGGCTGGACGCGCCGACGCCCTGCGGGGAGTTCGACACGCGCGCGCTGATCAACCACTGGGTGCTCTACACCTCGCACGGCCTGGAGCACCGGGCCCGGCGCACCGAGCTGCCCGAGGAGTTGAGCTCGCGGGACTTCACGGCGGACGCCGACTGGCGCCCGGCGTACGCGGCGCAGCTGGAGCGCGCGGTCGCGGCCTGGGCCGACCCGGCCGCCTGGGAGGGGGACGTCGACCTCGGCGGATCGCCGGTTCCGGCGGTGGGGATCGCCCGGATGCTGATCCTGGAGCTGGTGCTGCACGGCTGGGACGTCGCGCGCGCGACCGGCGGGGAGATCCCGGTCGACGAGGAACTCGCTCTGGTGGCCCTGGAGATCGTCGAGGAGAACGCCGAGCTGTACCGGCAGTACGCGGGCTTCGCGGAGGTGGTTCCGGTGCCGGACGACGCCTCGGCGTGGGAGCGCGCGCTGGCCGCCTCCGGGCGCGATCCGCGCTGGAAGGGCTAGCGCGAGAACCGTCGTGACTCATCGCGTCGGACTCGCGGTGAGGGAGGGGCCTCCTGCCGGGAAGGGCGGGCGGGCTATGTCTCGGCGCGCTGGGTGACCTGGGCACTGGTCCGGTCGCCGAGGAACTCGTACCAGCAGCGTTGCAGCGCCGGGTAGTTCGTGTCCGCCTCGACGAGACTGAGAAACGCCTTCACGGTGGCAGCGAGCCGATCCTGCAGTTCGGCGTCGTTCAGGTCGCCGCTGTCGCCGAACGCCTGGTGGGCCCTCGCCAGGCTGAACATGTCCGGGTAGACACGGGCCCCGAGGTGTTCCAGCGGAACGCGGAGCGCCCACAGTCCCCGGTTTCCTCCCACCATGGAGGGCGAAGCCGAGACCAGCAGGCCGTGCTTGTCCTTGAACGGCTGCGGCCGGAAGCGTGACAGCCAGTCGATCGCGTTCTTCACCACGCCGGGGACCGATGCGTTGTACTCCGGCGAGGCGAGCACGAACGCCTGCGCCGCCTGAAGGCGATCGTGCAGGGCGACGGAGTTCCGCGGCTGCCCCTGGGCGGTCTCGACGTCCCCGTCGTACGACGGCATGTCGAAGTCCCGCAAGTGGGCAAGATCGGCGGCGGCGCCGTTCTCGGTCAGCAGCTTGGCGGTCAGCACGGCCAGCTGCCCGTTGAACGATCCCGTCCGGAAGGACCCGGACAGCACCAGCACGCGCAGCGGCTCACCGTGGCCGTCACCTGGAACCGGCTGGACGGCATCCCGCAGTGCGCCCACCGTACGGGTCGAGGCCGGAATAGACGGATTCGCACTCATATGCGCCACCCTGCCACGTGGCTGCCCGCCTCGCCGCCTGCGCGGGTCCGAACGCGGGCGCGCGGGTCCGCCCCGGCGGTATCCCCCTTCTCGCTGCGGTTGTCGCCGATCGAAGCGCTAGGAACTCACCAGCGCCTTCCGCAGTTTGGCGCGCAGGAGGCGGACGGCCGGGGACTGCTGGTCGCGGCGGGCGGCGAGGCCCAGCCTGGCGTGCGTGGCGGCGTCGGCGAGCGGGACGGCCCGCAGGCCGGTGCCCTCGGCCGAGGAGGCGCTGAGCACGGCGACCCCGGCGCCGCGCTCGGCAAGGCGGAGCAGGGCCACCGGGGAGCTGGCTTCGATGTCCACGCGCGGGTCGAGGCCCAGCTGCGCGCAGGAGCGATCGTAGGCGGCGCGCAGGCCGGTGCCCGGGGAGAGGCAGAGGATCTTCTCGCCGCGCAGGTCGGACAGCTTCAGCTCCGCCCGGTCGAGGGGGTGCCCGGCCGGGACGACGGCGGCGATCGGATCGTCCACGACCACGCTGACCTCCAGGCCCGGGGCGACCTCGCCCGCGTAGCCGATCAGCGCCAGGTCGAGGGAGCCCGCGAGCACCTGGGACTGGAGCGACTCGGAGTGGCCCTCGTGCAGGCTCAGCTCGATGCCGGGGTGAGTACGGCCGAGGTCGGCGACGGTGTCCAGGAAGGGCGGAATCGAGCAGCCCATGATCATGCCGAGCCGGACCCGGCCGCGCACGGCGTCGGCGAACTCGGCGGCGGTGTGCTGGATGGCGTCGAGGGTGGCCAGGGCGTTCTTGGCGAGCGGGAGGACGGCCTCACCGGCGGGGGTGAGCTGGACCCTCCGGCCGGAGCGGTCGACCAGCTTCTGGTCCAACTCGCGCTCAAGCTTGGCGACTTGGGTACTGATACCGGACTGGCTGACGTGCAGGCGGGCTGCGGCTGCCGTGAAGGATCCCTCGTCGACGACGGCGGCGAAGTAGCGCAGCTGGTGCATCTCCATATCTCAGAATGATAACTGGCATCTGATCTATCTGTTGGACGGATGGATGGGGTGGTCGGGAGGATGGAGGCATGACGACGACGAAGACTGCGCGCGAGCTGGCCGAGACCTACTTCACCGCCTGGGAGGCGGGCGACTTCGACACCATCCGGGGCCTGCTGGCCGACGATGTCGACTTCGTCGGGGCACTGGGCACGGCGTCGGGGATCGAGGAGGCGCTGGGCGGGCTGAAGGGCCTCGGACAGGTGCTGGAGAAGACCGACGTGAAGGTGCGGATGGCCGAGGGCGATGAGGTGATCACCTGGTTCGAACTGTGCACCACGGTTGCGCCGCCGGCGCCGACGGTGAACTGGATGCACGTGGAGAACGGGAAGATCGCCCGGATCCGGGTGACCTTCGACCCGCGCGGGCTGCTGGCGGGCTTCGAGAAGAAGAGCTGAGCAGGGCGGGCAGAAGCAGGAGGGCCGTGATCGCCGGGGGCGGTGACGGCTCTCTTCGGCTGTTCGCGCTCAGGCGTCCTCGTCGGGCGGGGTCACCCTGAGGGCGGTGATGACACCCAGGGCGACCGTGGCGATCGCGAGGGCGAGGAGGACCGCGAAGGCGGTCGCGATCAGGAGTCGCACGAGGTGTCCCGCTCGGCGTCGAGGAGCAGGGTGAGGAGGTTGAGGAGGGTGGAGGCCGGGGCCGTGTTGAAGCGGACGAGGACCCGGCCGTCGATGGTCTGGTCGGTGTCGGCGGAGGGCCAGATGAGGCCGAACTTCCTTCCGCGCTCCTGGACTTCGGCGAGGAGGGTGCGGATGTGGTCGTCGGTGTAGTGCCGGATCCGGGGGTCGGTCGGCTTCATGGGGTGGCGGCGGATGGTCATCAGGCGGCGTCCAGCTCGCACTCGAACCAGACGCGCTTGCCGCGCTCCTGGGGGTCGACGCCCCAGCGGCTGGTGAGGCCCGCGACCAGCTGGAGGCCCCGGCCGGACTCGGAGAGGAGATCGGGGGTTCGCTGGTCGGGGAGCACCGGGCTCTCGTCGGAGACGGAGACCCGCAGGATCTTGCCGAGGAAGAGGATCTCGATGATCGGCGCGGGGGTGTTGCCGTGCCGCCAGGCGTTCACGAGCAGCTCGCGGAGGGCGAGTTCGGCGTCGAAGGTGGCGGAGGGGTGCCAGCCGGCGCGGATCATCGCGTCGCGGAGGGACTGGCGGGTGAGAGCGAAGGAGGGCGTGTTGAGGTGACGCATGGGAGATCTCCCGGGCGTGGTTGGGAAGGAAGATCCGGCGGACACACGTCGCCGTGAGCCAGGCCAGGCAAATGGGCATGGCTGCTCTGCGGCGCCTGCTAGCAGGCATTACTGACGACCCGTCGGATCGATGTGACATCGACCATAGCGCACGCGGTCTTTTGCTTAAGACCTTCGCGAAAAACTTCCCTCTAACGTGGGGCACACTGGTCTCACCACCGCAGAGAGGACGCCATGGCCCTTCGACCGAACCCGACCCTGCGCCAACGGCGGGTGGGGACCGAGCTGCGGAGAATGCGGGAGCAGGCTGGCCTCGGCGGCAGCCAGCTGGCAAGCCAACTCGGCATCCACGCCGCCCAGGTCACCCAGATGGAGACCGGGAAGAGCGGTATCAGCGTCGAGCGACTGCGGACCATCGCTGCCACATGCCTGTGCAGCAACCAGCCGCTGATCAATGCGCTGGCCGACATGGTCTCGGAGCGCGGGAAGGGCTGGTGGGAGGAGTATCGCGGGACGCTTTCCACCGACTTCCTGGAGATCGCCGAGCTTGAGGCGAACGCGCACAGCATCTCGACCTGGGCCACGACTTACATCCCGGGGCTGCAGCAGACCGAGGACTACGCAGCTGCGGTGTTCTCCCGGTTCGCCCCTTCGATCCCCAGCCACGACCTCGATACCCGGACGTCATTCCGTATGCGGCGGAAGGAGGCTGTCCGGCAAGGCGGAGTGCCGTATGCGTCCTTCATCCACGAAGCGGCACTGCGAATGCAGTTCGGAGGACCCCGGGTTCTCGCCGATCAGCTCGACCATCTCATCGATGACTCACTGGCTGGTCGAATCTCGGTCCGTGTAGTGCCCTTCGACCTCGACACCTTCCCCGGCGGTGGTGAGAACATCATGTTCATCGAAGGCCCCGTGCCTGAACTCGCCACACTCCAGATGGATACTGCGATGGGCAGCATGTACTTTGACGCCCAGCCAAGCCTGGTCCGCCATCGAGACGTGTTCGCGCACCTGAACTCCGCTGCGCTCTCCGAGCCCGAGTCGCGGGAGTTCATTCGATCCATCGGGGATGAAATGCGAGGCAAGTATGCGTGACTCCATGTGGCAGAAGTCCAGCTACAGCGGGGCTTCTAACGAGTGCGTGGAGGTCCGTACAGCCAACGGAGCGATCGAGCTCCGCGAGTCCGACGAACGCCACCTCATCATCCGCACCACTCCCTCCGCCCTCGCCGCCCTCCTCCACGGCATCAAGGCCGGCGAATTCGACCACCACGCCTAACACCCCGCGGCTCCTCGCGCTCACCCGCGCGAGGAGCCGTACCGGTCAACTTCCCGGCCAAAGGGAGGCCCCGTGTCCGACACCGAGTGGCAGAAGTCCAGCTACAGCGCCGCGAACAACGAGTGTGTGGAAATTCGTACCGTGGACGGGACGATCGAGCTCCGCGAGTCCGACCAAGGCCACCTCATCCTCCGCACCACCCCCACCGCCCTCGCCGCCCTCCTCCACGGCATCAAGGCCGGCGAATTCGACCACCACGCGTGACGTGCCATCCTGACCGCCATGAAGATCGCCGCAGCCCAACTGACCTGCGCCCCCGCTGACATACCCGCCAACGTCCGGCAACTCGTCGTCCTCGCCGGGCAGGCACGCGAGCAGGGCGCCGAGCTGATCGTCTTCCCCGAGTTCGCCCTGACCGGGTACGAGCTCGAAGCCATGGCCGCCGATCCCAACCTCTGGACGACCCCGGACGACGCCCGCCTGGACACCCTCAGGTCCACCGGGATCGCCACCGTCGTCAACTGCGCCGTCCCCACCGACGGGCCCCGGCCCGCCATCGGCACATTCGTCTACGGCAGCGACGGCGAACTGATCACCACCTACCTCAAGCAGCACCTCTACGAGAACGAACAGGGCATCTTCACCGCAGGCGACCGCGACGGCCGCTTCGAACTCAACGGCCTCCGCTTCGCGCTCGCCACCTGCTTCGACAACCACTTCCCGGACCTCACCGCCCGAGGTGCCGCCGACGGCTGCCAGGTGCACCTGGCCAGTTCCCTCTACGGAACCGGCAACGGCATCCACGAGCGGGCGACCGTCTACCCGGGCATCGCCAAGGACTCGAACCTGCACGTCGTCCTCGCCAACCACGTCGGCCCGTCGGGCCCGTGGACCGGCTGCGGTGGCGCCGCCCTGTGGGCCCCGGGCGGTGCCCTCCTCGCCGAGGCCGACGACCACTCGACCACGGTGGCCGTCGCCGACATCCTCTAGCCATGCCACGGAGCAGGAGGTCGGCCCCGCCGACTTCCTGCTCCGCACCGCCCGCTCAGCCGCCGGAGCGGATCGGCTCGCCCGTCCGGCGCAGGTGGCCGAGGATCTCGCGGTACGAGCGGAGCAGGCCCGTCTCGTAGTACGGGATGCCCTCATCCGCGCAGAACTCCCGGGTGATCCGGGCCGCCCGCCCGAGTGCGGGGGTGGGCATGCTGGGGAAGAGGTGGTGCTCCACCTGGTAGTTGAGGCCGCCCATCACCGAGTCGAGGACCGGGCCGCCGCGGACGTTGCGCGAGGTGAGCACCTGGCGGCGCAGGAAGTCGAGCCTCATCTCCGGGGTCACCATCAGCATGCCCTTGTGGTTCGGGGCGAAGACGCAGCCGAGGTAGACGCCCAGCAGTGCCTGGTGCACGGCGAGGAAGGCGACCGCCTTGCCGACCGGGAGAGCCGCGAAGACCAGGCCGAAGTAGGCCGCGAAGTGCACGACCAGCAGCGCGCCCTCCAGCAACGGCCGCTTCACCACCGGGCCGCGCAGCGCGCGGAAGCTGTTGAAGCTGAGGTTGAGGCCCTCCAGCAGGAGCAGCGGGAAGAACAGGTACGCCTGTCGGCGGCCGATGAACCGGGCGAGTCCGCTCGCCTGCCGGGCCTGCCGCTGGGACCACACGACGAGGTCGGGAGAGACGTCCGGGTCCCGCTCCTCGTGGTTCGGGTTGGCGTGGTGGCGGGTGTGCTTGTTCATCCACCAGCCGTAGCTCATGCCCATCAGCAGGTTGGCGGCGATCCGGCCGCCGATCTCGCTCGGCAGACGCCGGCTGAACACCTGGCGGTGCGCCAGGTCGTGTGAGAGCAGGCCGATCTGCGCGAACACGACGGACATCGCCGCCGCCAGACCCAGCTGCCACCAGGTGTCGCCCAGCGCGAACAGGGCCCACCAACCGCCGAGGAACGCGGCGAGCACCAGACCCGCACGGACGGCGTAGTAGCCGGGGCGCCGGTCGAGCAGCCCTTCGGCGGCGATCCGGCGGCTCAACCGGGCGAAATCGCTGCCGCCGCCCTCCGGTTGTGGAGCGGGGGCCTCGGGAGCCTTGGTCATCGTCACGGGCTGTGTGGGCATGACCCGAGTCTGGTTCGACGGCCGGCTGCGAAGAACGGGGAAAGCACCCGTCCCGTACGGGTGCTAACCCCCGCACCGCGAGGGGCGCCAGCAGGCCGAGACGCCCCGGCGATCCACGGCCCGCCGGGCTGACCGGGACGCCTGTCGAGCTCGTCGCAGAAACCGAGCAACCCCGACAGGGTGACATCTCCAGCGGGCCGCCCGGAACGGCCACGGTCAGGAAGCGGCCGTCGGGGCCCGGGTGGTCGACGCGCTTCTCCAGGCCGAGCCGGTCGGTGTGGAACTCCAGGGCGCGCTCCTGGTCGGTGACGTGGACCGTCACGTACATGATGTCCGTCAGCATCTCGCTGCCTGTCCCTCCGTGCCGTCGGTGGTGCTCCGTTGCTTCACCGACGGATCGCGGCGGGCGGACGTGACGGACACCCGGAACGGTTACGACCGGAAGAGTTCGTCCAGGTGGTGGATGAGGATCGCCAGCGCCTGCTCTCCGTCCCGCTGGCCGCCGAGGACGCTCGATCCCAGCCCGTTGACCATCGCCAGCAGTCCGGCGGCCGCCATCTCGACGTCCCGCTCCGGCGCGATCCCCCCGGCCTGCTGGGCGGCGCGGAGCTGCTTGACAAGGAAGCCCTCCAGGACGACGGGCGGCTGCGCGGCCTGCTGCTCCAGCACCTCGGGGTCGCTGAGCACCAGCGCGTAGTACGCCGCGTACGTCCTGGTGATCCGGCGGCTCTCGGCGTCCGTCGGCAGGATGCAGGACAGGATCGCCGTCACCACCTCCCGGGGAGCGCGCGCCTCGCCGATCCAGCGTTCCATCCGGGCCTGGAGCTGGGTGCCGAGCCTGGCCAGGGCGTCCAGCAGCAGGCCCTGCTTGGTCGTGAAGTAGTACTGGACGAGCCGCAGCGAGACGCCGGCCTCGGTCGCGACCGCCCGCATGCTGGCCGACTGCAGCCCCTCGGTGTCGGCGATGCGCAGCAGGGCCTCGGCGATCTGCCGTCGGCGTTCCTCGTGGTCGACCTTCCCGGTCGCCTTCCCGGTTGCTTTCCCGGTCATGACGCGGCCTCCAATGTTCCTCTTCCCACTGTTGGTACACCCGTATCATGCATGTGATACACATGTATCATGCGAATCAGCGAGTTCAAGAACGGCAAGGCCGAAGACCGCTTCCGCGCCGCCTACGAGCGCGCGCTGACCCAGCTCTGGCCCGGACAGCGGACGCCCGTCGACGTCCCGACCGGCTTCGGCACCACCCGCGTCCACCGCACCGGCCCCGCGCACGGGCAGCCGATCGTGCTGCTCCCCGGCTCCGGCGGCAACGCCCTGATGTGGCACGGCTACTTCGCCCAGCTCTCCCGGCAGCACCCAGTCATCGCCGTGGACACCGTCGGCGAACCGGGCGCCAGCGTGCAGACCGCCCCGATCAAGGACGGCCACGACGCCGCCGACTGGCTGGAGGAACTGCTCGCCGCCCTCGACATCCCGGCCGCCCACGTCGTCGGCTGCTCCTACGGCGGCTGGATCGCCCTCCACCACCAGATCCGCCACCCCGGGCGGACCACCGACCTCACCCTGGTCGACACGGCGGGCCTCGCCGACGTCGGCCGGCGCTTCTACACCTGGCTCATCCTCGGCGGCCTCGCCGCCCTGGCCCCGCGCGCGCTCCGGCCCCGACTGGCCAGGGCGGTCGGCAACAGCGCCATCCTGGAGACCGAGCTGATGACGCTGATGCGCGCCTCGATGGGGTTCCGCCGCCGCCTGCCGCTGGCCACCACCCTCACCGACGAGGAACTGGGCCGCCTGAGCGCCCCCGCGCTCTTCCTGCTCGGCGAGCGCAGCGCCATGAACGACGCCCGGACCGTCTCCGAGCGGCTGCACCGGCTCGTCCCGGCCGCCCGGGTCGAGATCGTGCCCGGCGCGGGGCACTCCCTGCCGACCGACGACCCGGCGGCCGTCATCAAGGGGATCCTCAGCATGGCGGCACGGCAGGTCGGTTGAGCGCCTCCCGGTCCCCCCGTGACGGCGAACCGCTGCCCCGGGCCCACGCCACCGTCACGCCACCCGACGCTGCGCCACCTGGCGGCGGACCGCCCAGACCGCCCCGCCGAGGGCGAACCCGTAGACGGACACCAGCCCGTGGCCGTTCTCCTGGGCGAACCACATCGCGAGGCCCAGCGCCGGGACGCCGACCGCCAGCGCGAGCTCCTTGGGGAGGCGGGTGCGGGCGAGGAAGGCGAGGGCGAGGGTGGCGCCGAGGAAGTAGGTGGCGCCGGAGCTGCCGGCGAAGTTGCGGGGGTCGGTGCTGGGGCCGTCACCGAAGCCGAACAGGGTGTCGATCCGGCCGGGCAGCAGGATCCCGGCGAGGAAGAAGCCGAGGGTGAGCGGGCCACCCCAGTACCACTGGGCGAGCGCGGCGACGACGGCCAGGGTGACGAGGTTCCACAGGCCGCCGAAGAGGCCGCCGTTCTGCATGAACACCGAGGTGAACTCACGCCACCAGCCGGACCTGGCGGGGTCCGCGTCCAGCGCGTCCATGGCGCCGGACCAGACCAGCTGGAGCAGGACGCCGCCGACGGCGACCGTGGTCAGGGCGACCGCCGCCCACGGGATCGACCGCCCGCGCAGGGTGTCGCGGCCGACCACGCCGAGCCCGCAGTTGATCATCATGACCATCAGCGCGGCCGTGGTCACGTTGAAGACGATCGCCCCCATGACTGCCACTCCCCCCGGACTCCGGCAATTCCAACGCCGTTCGAAACCTGATGACGCAAAGCTAGCACAGCTTTCGAACAGTGTTAGAAAATCTTGTACGATGGACCCATGAAGCTCACCAAGGAGCGCATCGTCGATGCGGGCATGGCCGTCTTCGCCGAGGTCGGCTACCAGAACCTGTCCATGCGCCAGGTCGCCGACCGCCTCAACGCCCACGCCGGCAGCCTCTACTACCACGTACGCGGCAAGGACGAGCTGCTCGCCCTGATGGCCGACCGGGTCTGCCGCCGGGCCTACGACACGGGCACCGAAGCCCTGGCCGCCCTCCCGCCCACCGCCACCTGGCAGGACCGCGTCGAGGCCCAGGCCGCCACCCTGCGCCTCGAAATCAAGCAGCACCCCGGCGGCGCCCAGCTCCTCGCCGAGAGCCCCGGCGTACTCAGCACCGGCGGTCTCTCCCTGATGGAACGCCTGCTGCGCACCCTCCTCGACGCCGGCCTGCCCGCCCCCCACTGCGGCATCGCCGCCGACACCCTGCTCAGCCACATCACCGGCTTCGTGCTCCAGGAGCAGAACCAGCCAGCCGCCCCGCCGACCGTCACGGCCGAGCTCTACGCCGAACTGTGCGAGCAGTTCCCGCTGGTCATGGGCGAGTTGATCCCACGACTGAGCCAGGACGAGAAGTTCACCCGGAGCATCCGCCTGCTCTGCACGGGCTTCGCGGCGCTCTCCTAGGGTGCGTATTTGGTTGTGATCAAGTGGCACTCCGGGTGAGGTCCTTGATCCAGATCATCGCGCCGCGTAGGTGGAGGCCGGCGAGGTAACTC
>NZ_JBSFJV010000057.1:0-55745 GCF_053598235.1 Kitasatospora sp. NPDC001159 | reverse complement strand
TCGAACAGCCCATCCTCGCCATGCACACCGGGATCATCCCGCACGAATGATCACGAGACGCAGGTGGGTTGCCTGTTACTGAGACACGCTCCTAGTGGTCTAGTCCAAACATAAGCATGTCGATCCGACCGGGATGCACTGTGGGGGTGTGACCACCGGCGACTGAGGCACCGTCCTGCCCTGTTCCGCTCCACCCCCGCTCCGTACGGCGTGCGCACGTTCGCACCGTCGCCCGCCTCCACGCGAGTCAGCGGGTTCCGCACGCCCTCGCGTCCGTCTCGAACGCCCCGGACCAGGGCCCGCACGGCCGACCCCACACGGCCGCCGACGCCACGGCCCGCTCGAACTCCCCAACGTCCTGCCCCACCAAGTCTGTTGGAGAATCCATGCGTCTTCGCAGAACCGTACAGGCCGCGCTGACGGCCTGCGCCACACTGGCCGCCTCGGCCGGTCTGGTCGCCGCCGGAACGGGCACCGCCCAGGCCGCGGCCCCGCTGCCCAGCCGGGTGTTCGCCCCCTACTTCGAGTCCTGGACGGGCCAGAGTCCCGCCACCCTGGCCGCGCAGTCCGGCGCCAAGTACCTGACGATGGCTTTCCTGCAGGCCGCCGCCAAGGGCTCCTGCACCCCGTACTGGAACGGCGACACCTCCAAGCCGGTCTCCTCCTCGACCTTCGGCGCCGACATCGCCACCATCCGAGCCGACGGCGGGGACGTGATCCCCTCCTTCGGCGGCTACACCGCCGACAACACCGGCACCGAGCTGGCCGACAGCTGCACCGACGTCAACCAGATCGCGGCCGCCTACGAGGACCTGATCACCACCTACGACATCAGCCGGATCGACCTCGACACCGAGGACAACTCACTGACCAACACGGCCGGGATCGACCGCCGCAACAAGGCCATCAAGACCGTGCAGGACTGGGCCGCCGCCAACGGGCGCAACGTCCAGTTCTCCTACACCCTGCCGACCACCACCAGCGGACTGGCCGCCAGCGGCCTCGCGGTGCTGAAGAACGCGGTCGGCAACAACGCGCGGATCGACGTCGTCAACATGATGACCTTCGACTACTACGACGGCGCCACCCACGACATGGCTGCTGACACCCAGACCCCCGCGCAGGGCCTGTACAACCAGTTGGCCAAGCTCTACCCGCCCAAGATGCCGGCGCAGCTGTGGGGTTCGATCGGGATCACCGAGATGGTCGGCATCGACGACTACGGCGCGGCCGAGACCTTCACGGTGGCGAACGCCACCACCGTCTACAACTGGGCGGTGTCGAAGGGCATCAACACGCTGTCCTTCTGGGCACTCCAACGCGACAACGGCGGCTGCCCGGGCAAGCGCGGGGACGACTCCTGCTCCGGCATCAACCAGAACACCTGGGACTTCTCCCACGCCTTCGCGCCGTTCACCAGTGGTTCAACGGCGACCAACGACTTCTCGGTGGCGGTGAACCCCAACTCGGCCACGATCACCGCCGGTTCGTCCACCTCAGCGGCCATCTCGACGGCGGTGAGGGCGGGTTCGGCGCAGAGCATCAGCCTGTCGGTGAGCGGCGCCCCGACGGGCGTCACCGCCACCGTCACCCCCGGCAGCGTCACCGCAGGCGGCAGCGCGACGCTCAACGTCGCCACCACCTCGGCCGCCGCTGCGGGCACCTACCTGCTGACCGTGACCTCCACCGCGCCCTCCGGCACCCACACCGCGACCTACTCGCTGACCGTCACCGGCACGGCGCCGTCGACCGGCCTGGTCAACGGCGACCTGGAGACCGTAAGCCTGGCCCCGTGGACCTGCCAGAGCGGCGGCGGAGGGGTCTCCGCCCCGGTCCACTCCGGCTCCTACGCGCTGCAGGCCGCGCCCGGCGCGAGCCAGACCGGCGAGTGCTCGCAGACCGTGACGTTGCAGCCCAACACCAGCTACACGCTGAGCGGGTGGGTACAGGGCAACTACGCCTACGTCGGGGTCAGCGGCGGTGCCATCGCCAGTACCTGGACCAACTCCTCGGGCTGGACCAAGCTGTCCGTGCCGTTCACGACCAGTTCCTCGGGCACCGTGACGGTGTACCTGCACGGCTGGTACGGGCAGGGCAATGTCTACGGGGACGACTTCTCGATCGCCCAGCGGCCGACGGCCGACGGCCGACTTGTAACAGATGACGGCTGACAGATGTTGAAATCTGTCAGCCGTCATCTGTTCGCCGACAGTTGTCACCCGCCGTCAGCTGTCACCCGCCCGCCGAGGTCACCCCGCCGCGGCCCGCAGCCGCCCCGGCCGGCATATCGTCACGTACGCGACCGTCGCCAGCACCCCGCACCCCAGCACCATCACCGCCAGCAGCACCGCCGACGGCCGTCCGCCGAGGCTGCTCAGCGGCGCGACCAGCGCGCCGCACAGGAAGTTGCCGGTGCCCAGCAGCGCCGAGGCCGTCCCCGCCACCTGCGGCTCGACCATTCCCAACGCCTGCGCCGCCGTGTTCGGCAGGACCACCCCGAGGCTGCCCATCAGCACGAACAGCGGCGGGCAGAACCCGGCCAGCCCGAAGTCCCACACCGTCGTCAGCAGCACCAGCGCCATCCCGGCCGCGACCGCCGTCACGAGCCCGCCCAGCATCAGCGCCCGCACCGTGAAGCGCGGGGCCAGCACCCGCCCGTTCAACTGGGTCATCACCACGATCGAGAGCGAGTTCAGCCCGAACAGCAGGCTGTAGGTCTGCGGCGAGACCTGGTACACGTGCTGCAGCACCGTCGACGACCCGCTGATGTAACCGAACAGCGCGCCGAAGGACAGCGAGCTGGTCAACGCCAGTCCCAGGAAGGGACGATGGCGAAGCAGCCGCCCGATGGTGCGCAGCGCCGCGCCCACCCCGCCGCCGTCCCGGGCCTGTGGCGGCAGCGTCTCGCGCAGCGCGCCGAACGCGGCCAGGGTGAGCAGCAGTCCGAGCGCGGTCAGCGCGCCGAAGGTGCCGCGCCAGGAGGTGAACCGCATCAGCTGGGCGCCGATGATCGGGGCGAGGATCGGCGCCAGCCCGGATATCAGCGCGATCGAGGCGAGGAAGCGCAGCATCGCGACGCCCTGGAAGCGGTCCCTGGCGACGGCTCGCCCGATGACCAGCCCCGCCGACCCGGCCGCGCCCTGGACGAAGCGGGCGGCGATCAGCACCGACAGGTTGGGCGCGAGCACGCACACCACACTGGACACGGTGTAGACGAGCAGGCCGACGAGCAGCGGCGGGCGGCGCCCGAAGCGGTCGCTGAGCGGTCCGAAGAGCAGCTGTCCGGCCGCGACCCCGAACATCGAGAAGGTGAGGGTGAGCTGGACGGCCGCCGGTTCGGCCGTCAGGTCCTCGGCGATCGCGGGCAGACCGGGCAGGTAGAGGTCGGTGGTGAGCGGTCCGAGTGCGGTGAGACCGCCGAGGACCGCGATCACCGCCCGGCCGGCACCGGCTCGGCCGATGCCGGACACGGTGTCTGCTGCGGGTGCGGGAGCGGTCGACGTGTCGTCGGCGGGGCCGACGGTCGGGCCGGGCAT
Organism: Kitasatospora sp. NPDC001159; assembly: GCF_053598235.1. NCBI lineage: Bacteria > Bacillati > Actinomycetota > Actinomycetes > Kitasatosporales > Streptomycetaceae > Kitasatospora > Kitasatospora sp. NPDC001159. The sequence continues at coordinate 52,209 of NZ_JBSFJV010000057.1, read as the reverse complement.
GGCTCTCCTAACGGACGCGGTGACGTGGGTTCGTTCACGATCCGTCCCGGCGCAGCCCAGCGGGGGAACGACAGCAGGGGTGCGGCCGGGCGGATCCGCCCACTGGCCGATCACAGCACGCCGCACGGCTCACGGCACGCGCACGACGACGGCCCGCCGGCCACCCTCCGGTGCCCGGCGGGCCGTTCCACTCCCTGGTCAGGACGGCTGATCCGGGATCAGCGCCCGGTCAGCACCCTCAGTGCTTGGCGACGTGCTCGGCCCGACGGGCCGCCTGCATCGCCGCGCCGTCCTGCCACGCGTAGAGCTGGTTGCCGGTGAGCGTCACATTGTAGTGCCCGCAGGTGCCGCTCGCCTTGGTCGCGATGCTCTCCGGGAACCAGCGGGCCTTGAGCGAGACCGGCACCGGGTGCGGGCCCTTGCCCGGCAGCCCGGCGGTGCAGCCGGAGGGCAGCCGGCCCTCGGGGAGGGTGGCGCGCAGCAGGCGGTCGTCGCCTGTGGTGGACATCAGGTACTTCACCGAGGAGGCGTTGTCGGGCAGCCAGGCGGGCATCGATCGGCGGTCGGCCTTGGCCTGGGACCCGCTCTCGTACGAGGCCTGCTCCTGGTGGCGCCCGTCCCACCACTCGGACACCCGCGGGCCGATTGCCACGGCGGCCACGGCGACGGCCATGCCGGTGCCCGCGACTCCCAGCGCGACCTTGCTCACGATGCCCTTCATGCCCAACTGCCCTCTCCGTGTCCGGTGCCGATGTGTCGGTTGCCGATGTGCCGGTTGCCGGTGTGACCGTTTCCGGTCGGTCCGGACCGTCCGGCGGAGTGGTCCGCCGCCCGGGTCTACCTATCGTGGCCCGGGCCGACCCTCCGGATCGTCACCACGAGGTCGCGGTCTTGCATCCAACCCACGGGGTGCCGTCTCCACCTTCAGGCGTATGTCCGGCGGCCCGATCCCCGAGTACGTGCCGTTCGGGCCCCGATCGAGCCTGCCTGAAGCGCGGGACCGCCGCAGCCCCTCCTGCTGCACCCGGGGCACGGACCGCCCCGAACGGGTCCGCCGAACGGCGCCGGGCAGGGTGGGTCAGACCGTCGCGGGCACCGGTCGGGCGACCGGGAAGGGGCGCCCGTCGAGGGTCCAGTGCGGGTCGATGGGGCGCAGCAGGGAGGCGTACACCTGGGCGGCGACGTCGGGGTGGCGGATCTCGCCGGTGGGCGGGCCAGCCGGGATGTCGTGCCCGGCGCAGGCGACCCAGGCGGTCCGCTCCTCGACCGTGCGCCCGCCATGGCCGCCGGCGTCGACGTGCCCGTGGTCGGTGACGACGATGACGGTCCACTGCTCCTCGGCGTAGGTCGCCCGACCGCGGACGGCGTCGAGCAGGCGGCCGAGCCGCTCGTCGGCGGTGCGCATCGAGGCGCGGTACTCCTCGCCGCAGCCGAGGAAGTGGGCGGTCTCGTCGACGGCGCCGAGGTAGACGAAGGAGGCCTCGGGGTCGGCGGTGGAGAGGACGTGGACGGCCTCCCGGGTGACCTCCTCGTCGACGGTCTCCCAGGCCTCGGGGGTGTCCTCGGCCGGGGCTGTGTAGGAGAGCCGGCCGGGGGCGCGGAACAGCGGGCCGCCGGACTCGTTGATCATCAGTGGGTCCCAGCCGGCCGCGACGAACGTGCGGCGGCGGTCGCCGCGGTTGAGGCGGGTGGCGAAGTCGGGGAAGACGTCGAGCCGGTTGCCGCCCAGGTGGTTGCCCCAGACGCCGTGCTTGGCGGGCTCGACGCCGGTCACGATGGTGGCCCAGCAGGGGCCGGACATCGTGGGCGTGCTGTCCGCGACGGTGACCGGCACCAGGAACCCGGCGTCGGCGACCTCCTGGAGGCGTGGCATCGGCACCTCGGCCAGGTAGTCGTGGCGTACTCCGTCGATCCCGACGACGAGCACCCGGGGGCGGGGCCACTGAGCTGCGGACATGCTGGGGCTTCCTTTCGGTCGTGCGCACCCGGCCGCGCCCGCCGAGGGCACCGCCGACCGCGCCATGCTTCACCGCCCGCCGTACCGCTCGGCGTCGCCGCGTCGAACGACAGGTGTCCGCAAGGTGTCGGTAAGTCGCCGGTCAGCTGTCGACCGGCGTGGACGGGCCGTCAGCGGTAGGCGGACTCGCCGGTGATGGCCTCGCCGAGGACCAGGGTGTGGATCTCGCTGGTGCCCTCGTAGGTGAGCACCGACTCCAGGTTGTTGGCGTGCCGCAGCACCGGGTACTCGGTGGTGATGCCGTTGGCACCGAGTACGGTCCGGGCGCTGCGGGCGATCTCCAGCGCGGTGCGGACGTTGTTCAGCTTGCCGAAGCTGATGTGCGGCGCGCGGGCCGCGCCCTCCTCCTTGAGCCGGCCGATCCGCAGCGCCACCAGGTAGGCCTTCTCGACCTCCAGCATCATCTCGACCAGCTTCTGCTGGGTGAGCTGGAAGCCGGCGATCGGGCGGTCGAACTGGATCCGGCTCGTGGCGTAGTCCAGGGCGGCCGTGTAGCAGTCGCGGGCGGCGCCGACGGTGCCCCAGAGGATGCCGTAGCGGGCCTCGTTGAGGGAGGAGAGCGGTCCACGCAGGCCGGTGACCCCGGGCAGCACGGCGTCGGCGGGCAGCACCACCTCGTCGAAGGCGAGCTCGCTGGTGACCGAGGCGCGCAGCGAGAGCTTGCCGTGCACGTCGGTGGCGGTCAGACCGCGGGTGCCGCGCTCGACCAGGAAGCCGCGCACCCCCTCCTCGGTCTGCGCCCAGACCACGGCCACGTCCGCGATGCTGCCGTTGGTGATCCACATCTTGCTGCCGGACAGCACCCAGTCGCCGCCCTTGCCGCCCTTCTGGACCGCCCGGGTGCGCATGCTGGCCGGGTCGGAACCGAAGTCCGGCTCGGTGAGGCCGAAGCAGCCGATCAGCTCGCCGGCCGCCATCCCGGGCAGCCAGCGCTGCTTCTGCTCCTCTGAGCCGAAGGCGTGGATCGAGCGCATCGCCAGCGAGCCCTGGACGGAGACGAAGCTGCGCAGCCCGGAGTCCGCGGCCTCCAGCTCCATGCAGGCGACCCCGTAGGCCACGGCGTCGGCGCCCGCGCAGCCGTAGCCGTCGAGGTGCATGCCGAGCACGCCGAGGGCGCCGAGTTCGGGGGCGAGTTCGCGGGCCGGGAAGACACCGCGCTCGAACCAGTCGCCGATGTGCGGGCGGATCCGCTCCTCGGCGAACTTGCGGACGGTGTCGCGGATCAGCCGCTCCTCGTCGGAGAGGAGGTCGCCGACGGCGAGCAGGTCGGACGGGTCGATCCGGGTCGGCTTCGTCATTGAAGCTCCTTGTACTCTCGGCGGAATACCGGGGAGTATTCCGCACCCCGCCCGGCCTCGGGTGGACGGGAGCGAGTGACGAAGGCGACATGTCCAGTGCGGCGCACGTGGTCGACGAGGTGACCGCGGAGGAACTGGACCGCTCGGCGGAGGAGCTCGCCGGGCTGCTGGTGGAGACCGTCAACGGCGGCGCCTCGGTCGGGTTCCTCGCCATGCTGGTCGAACACCCGCCGGCCCCCGGGCCGCCCGCCGTCACCCCACCCCGCACAGCCGCAGCAGCGCCGTGGCCGCGCCCGCGACGACCACCACCGGGAACGGCACCCGACGCCAGGCGAGCACCCCCGCGACCAGCACGCCCGCCGGGCGCGCCCACCCCGCGAAGCCGTGCCCCTGGGTCAGTGCACCGGTCGCCACCAACGCGACCAGCAGTACCGCCGCCGCGACGGCCAGCAGATGCCGCAACCGCTCCGAGAGCGCGAGCCGGTGCCCGAGCAGCGGCCCGGCAACCCGGTAGGCGTACGTCCCGACCGCCAGCAGCAGGACGGCGTACGGCGGCATCATCGGACCCCCTCCTGCACGGCCACCACGTCGACCCCGGCGGACCCGGCGGACTCCCCCGCCCTGGTCTGCCTCGCCGATGAACCCCCACCCGCAGTTCGTCAAGCCGAACGAAGGGACCGACATGCTACTTCAACAGCCCGTCCAGGAAGGGGTTTCCGAACACCCGGTGCGGGTCGTGCCGGTCCAGTACGGCGACCGCCTCGTCCCAGCCGGGCCCGCCCCCGACGCGCAGGCTGTCGGGGATGACCCGGCCGAGCAGGTCCGGGTCGGCCCAGACCGCGTCGGCGGTGTAGGCCCAGCCCTTGGACCACTCGACGCGCGTTCCCGCCCGGGTGCCGTCGAAGGTGCGCAGCAGCCACTGCTCCAGGTCCCGGGCGAAGCGCTCCAGCCCGGGGGTGCCGGGGAGGGCGAGCACGTCCAGCCAGACCGCGGTGTCCCACTCCGGCCGGTCGGCCCGGGGCCGCAGCGCGGACAGCAGCGGCGGGCGGGCGCCGGGGACGCCGGAGGACGAAGGGTCGTCCAGGCCGGTGACCCGGATCTCCACCGCGCCGTTCACCGGGAACTCGCCCCGGGCCTGGTAATCGCCGAGCAACTGCCGGTAGAAGGCGGCGAATTCGCTGACCACCCACTGCAGGTCGGCGCGCTTGGTCAGAATCGCGTAGCCGTTGGCGGTGACCCGCAGCGTGGTGGGCCGGACGTACTGCAGCAGGGTGCGCGAGGGACCCCAGAGGTCGGAGCGCAGGCCGCCGGCGAGCAGGTGGGTGATCAGGTCGCCGGTGAGCAGGTCGCGCAGCAGTCCGCCGGACAGCAGGACATCGGTGAGGTCGCCGGTGAGCGCCACCTTGGCGATGAGGTACTGGAGTTGGCCGAACAGCGGGGCCGAGCCCCAGGCTCCACTGACGATCTGGCCGGCCAGCCGGGCGACCGGTTCCGGAATGCTGTCCGAGAACGGGTAGTTGTAGGGCTGGTCGACGGCCCGGGAGGCGAGCGGCTTGGCCGGGGTGACGGTCCAGGACTTGAGCCACGGGTAGTCGGTGTAGGCGAACCAGATCGCCTCCACCCGGCCGTCGCGCTCGACGAAGTCGGCCAGGGTGCGCGGGCCGCCGCTACCCAGCAGTCCGCCGAGCACTCCCCCGAGCAGTCCGCCGCCGCTGTCGCTGCCCGGCCGGGCGAACAACTCGGTGGCCGGAATGTCGAGTCGGCTGACGCAGCGCAGCGGCCGGTCGGCTCCGACCCGCAGCACGACCTCGGTGAGGAAGGCACGGCCCAGGTGCACCAGGAAGGCGGCGCTGTCGGCCTCGGCGCGGTCGAAGGTGCGCAGGGTGTAGCGGCCGGTGGCCGGGTCGAGGACGACGGCGGTGAGCCGGACCACCTGGTTGCTGACCGAGCCGTAGCCGTGCCCGTCCGGCCGCAGTTCGCCGGCGGCGGGGGCGGCCGTGCCGTGGCCTCCGACGGCGAGCACGCCGCCGACGGTGAGGTCGCCCGGTGCCGGGCAGGCCGTCAGGCCGAGGCCCCGGTCGGCCAGGTGGGCGAGCAGCGCCCCCATGCTCGCGCCGGTCTGCGCCCGGACGGTGGTGGGCGAGTCGGCGGTGAGGGCGGTGAGGTGGCGGCTGGTGTCCAGGAGCAGCACGCGGGCGCTGTCCGGGGTCCCGTTGGGGACGGTGAGCGGCGCCCAGGTGTGCCGGTAGCCGGTGGCGCGCAGCCGCCAGCCGTTGGCGTGCGCCCAGTCGGCGAGCGCCGGGACCTCCTCGGGGGTGCGCGGCGCACAGGTCCACAGCTGGTCAGTGCGGATCTCGCCGGACCAGTTCTGGAAGACCCGCTGGTAGAGCTCGGTGCCGGCGGGCAGGCCGGGCGGTACGGGTGTGGCGGCCTCGGCACTGTCCGGGCCGACGGTGCCGCGCAGCAGCCAGGCCGCGCCGCCGAGTGCGGCCGAGGCGCCGAGCAGCCGGCGTCTGCTCAGGCCGCTCCCCCGGCTGCGGCCCGGGCCGTTCCCCTCGCCGCCCACTCGTTCGCCCGCTCCGCCGTTCACACCGTGTCCTGTGGTCATCCGGGCCCGCCCCCTGCGCTGGTGTCCCCGGGCCGACGCTGCGGCGATCCGGGGCGGGCCGGTGTCCGCCCGACCCCGGTCAGGAGCGTACGAAGCGCCGTACGGCCGATTGAAGCGAACTGGCCATGATCTCACTCCTTCGAGTGATCGCGGCTCGAACAGCCGTGGGCCTCACCCGTGACGGTGCTCAACGCCGCGCCGCGAGGGCTGCCTCCGCGTAGCGCTGCCACCGGTCACCCGCCGCGTCGGCACGCAGACCCAGTCCTTCATCGGCCGCCCGCCCGCCCGGGTCGAACAGGTGCGCCCCCGCCAGTGCCAGGGCCTCCGCGCTGCTGGTCATACGCCAGGGTGGGGCCCGACCTGGCGAACGGCCACCGCGGCCGTCACGGAGGTGCCGGCTGTTGCCCCGCTCCTCGGCGGACGCATAGGTTGATCTTGACCACCGACCCTCGCCCGCCCGGAGGCCCTGCCATGCCCTCGTCCGCGCCGCTGACCGTCACCGTCGCCCAGCCCGTCTGCGACGAGCCCGGGCGCCCGGACACCGTGTCCTTCAACGTCGAGCGGCACGCCGAGGCGGTCCGGGCGGCCGGGACCCGCCTGGTGGTGTTCCCCGAGCTGTCGTTGACCGGTTACGACCTGACCGCCCCCGCCGTCGACCCGGCGGACCCGCGGCTCGCCCCGCTGGTCGAGGCCTGCGCCGCCACCGGCGCCCTCGCGCTGGTCGGCGCGCCGGTCAGGGAGGCCGACGGGCGCGAGTCCATCGCCACCCTGGCGGTCACCGGCGAGGGTGCCGCCGTGGTCTACCGGAAGATGCGGCTGCACGGCGAAGGCGAGCCCGACCGCTTCACCCCGGGCGAGAAGCCCGTCGTACTGGAGCTGGACGGCCTGCGGCTCGGCCTCGCGGTCTGCGCCGACGCCGCCGATCCGACGCACGCCGAGGAGACCGCCGCCCTCGGCATCGACGCCTACATCGCCTCCACCCTGTACGGTCCGGGCGCCGCACAGGCCGAGCGGCGGGACGGCCACTGCCGGGCCCGCTCCACCGCGCACGGGGTCTGGGTCGTGCTGTCCACCTCGGCGGGCCTCACCGGCGTGTTCCCGGACAGCTCGGGCGGCTCCGGCGTCTGGGCGCCGGACGGTGAGGTGGTCGCCCGGGCCGGCACCGCGGCGGGCGACCTGGTCCGCGCCGAGCTGACCCGGCGGTGACGGCGTCACCGGTGGATCATTCGGCCCCGGGTGGAAATACCCGGGGCTCGCGCGGGGCTGTCGTGATCGGTGAATCAGCGGATCGGTGAATCAGCGGATCAGCGGATCAGCGGGTCCGCGGATCGGTGGAGCGGTGGAGCGGTGGAGCGGCCGATCTGCAGACCCGTGACCGGGCCGAGCGGGCCCGTACAGGAGGTGCAGCGCGCGATGGGTGACGAGCGGGAGAAGCCGCAGGAGTACCGGATCGAGCACGACTCGATGGGGGAGGTGCGGGTGCCGGCCGCCGCGAAGTGGCAGGCGCAGACCCAGCGGGCGGTGGAGAACTTCCCGGTGTCCGGCCAGCGGCTGGAGCGCGCGCACATCGCCGCGCTGGCCCGGATCAAGGCGGCCGCGGCCCGGGTCAACGCCCGCCTCGGGGTCCTGGACGAGGAGGCGGCCGGGGCGATCGCGGCGGCGGCCGAGGAGGTCGCGGAGGGCCGCTGGGACGACCAGTTCCCGGTGGACGTCTTCCAGACCGGTTCGGGCACCTCGTCCAACATGAACGCCAACGAGGTGATCGCCACCCTGGCCGGCGAGCGGCTCGGGCGGCCGGTGCACCCGAACGACCAGGTGAACGCGAGCCAGTCGTCCAACGACGTGTTCCCGTCCTCGATCCACATCGCCGCGACCTCCGCCGTCACCCACGACCTGATCCCGGCACTGGAGCACCTGGCGGAGGCGCTGGAGCGCAAGGCCGCCGAGTTCGCCCAGGTGGTCAAGTCGGGCCGCACGCACCTGATGGACGCCACGCCCGTCACCCTCGGCCAGGAGTTCGGCGGCTACGCGGCGCAGGTGCGGCACGGGCGGGAGCGGCTGCTGGCGACGCTCCCCCGGGTCGCCGAACTGCCACTCGGTGGAACGGCGGTGGGCACCGGCATCAACACTCCGCCCGGCTTCCCGGCGGCGGTCATCGAGGAGGTGGCCCGCGCCACCGACCTGCCGCTGACCGAGGCCCGGGACCACTTCGAGGCGCAGGGCGCCCGGGACGCGCTGGTCGAGCTGAGCGGCCAGCTGCGCACGGTGGCGGTCGGGTTCACGAAGATCGCGAACGACCTGCGGTGGATGGGCTCCGGCCCGCGCACCGGCCTCGGCGAGATCAACCTGCCGGACCTGCAGCCCGGTTCGTCCATCATGCCGGGCAAGGTGAACCCGGTGCTGCCCGAGGTGGTATTGATGGTCGCCGCCCAGGTGGTGGGCAACGACGCGACGGTGACGCTGGCCGGCGCGAGCGGCAACTTCGAGCTGAACGTGATGCTCCCGGTGATCGCCCGCAACGTGCTGGAGTCGGTGCGGCTGCTGGCCAACAGCGCCCGGCTGCTGGCGGACCGGACGGTGGACGGCATCACCGCCAACGTCGAGCGGGCCCGCGAGTACGCGGAGTCCTCGCCCTCGGTGGTGACGCCGCTGAACCGGTACATCGGGTACGAGGAGGCGGCGAAGGTCGCCAAACAGGCACTGGCCGAGCGGAAGACGATCCGTCAGGTGGTACTGGAGCGCGGCTACGTCGAGCAGGGAAAGCTCACCGAGGAACAGCTGGACCGGGCCCTGGACGTGCTGCGGATGACGCACCCGTAGCCACCCCAGCCCCAGCCGGACGTGCGCCGAGGCGCGGCGGGCTCGCGCCCTCCGCGCCCCGGACACGGGCTGCGGGGAAGATCAGCCCTTGGCGCGGCCGGCACGGCCGAGCCGCATCGCTGCTCCGTTCGCCGTGATCGTGGCCATCGAGATCGCCGCGAGACCGAGCAGGAACATCACGGCGCCGACGATGACGCAGGTGGTGATGTTCTTGCCGCGCGCGACGGACCCCGAGATGACCCAGGGGGAGAGGATCGTCCAGACACCGAGCGCGGCGGCCGCCCAGGCCCGCGCGTGCGTCCGTTCGTAGGCCGATCCGTAGCCGGCCATCAGCGCCGTGTAGGCCAGACCCACGATCAGGCAGGTCACGGTCAGGGTGCTGAACGCGGTGAAACCGACGATCCACGGCGATGCCGCCAGGAAGAGGCCGGCCAGTACTGCCAGGGCTTCCACACCCTGGGCGCGGGGGGTCGAGGTGACCCGCTCGTAGTGTTCCCGGAGTTCAACGATGTCCGGGTGGTGCTCCATGCCAGTCGGCATATGGGTTGCCACCGATACCACCTCCTGTGGCTCGGACCATGAAAGGGGCTTGCCCCGTACCCATTCTGGCGCTTATCCATGGTTTTGCACCTGATGGTCCGGAATCATCGATAACCATCTGATCACGCCGGTGACCTGCGTCTCAACACTCCGAGGTCCCATTGCCTATGCAACTCGTTGCATAGCAGGATGCGGGCATGGCACTGGAGCACGCGATCCTCGTCTCGCTGCTGGAGCAGCCCGGCTCCGGCTACGAGCTGGCCCGACGCTTCGACCGCTCCATCGGGCGCTTCTGGACCGCCACCCACCAGCAGATCTACCGGGTGCTTCGGCGGATGGAAGCGGACGGCTGGATCGCGGCGGAGGAGGTCGCGCAGGACGGCCGTCCGGACAAGAAGGTCTACTCGGCCGCCGAGCCCGGACGGGTCGCGTTGGCCGGCTGGCTGCGCGAGCCGGTCGAGCCGGAGACCGTGCGGCACGAGCTGGCGGTCAAGATCCGCGCCGCCGCCTTCGACGACCCGGGCGCACTGATCTCCGAGGTCGAGCGGCACCGGGAGAGCCACGCCGCCCTGCTCGCCCGCTACCTGCACGGCGAGCAGCGGGACTTCCCCGATCCCTCCGCGCTCGACACCCGGCAGGATCTCCAGCACGTGGTGCTGCGCGGCGGCATCGAGTACGAGCGGATGACCCTCGCCTGGCTGGACGACGTGCTCGCCACGCTGCGCCGGCTCGCGGACGAGGGGCGGGGGCAGGATGTGGATGACAGAGTCTGAAATCTGTCATCTGAAATCTGTTCGCTGAATTCTGTTCGCTGAGCTCCGTTCGCCGAAAGCCGCCGTCCGAGCACCGTCGCCTGACGCCTGTTCGCCGAGCCCTCACACCCTCGACCCCCGGGAGCCCCTGATGCTCTTCAACCCGCGCACCTACGACCCCGCGCAGTTCGACGAGCCGACCCGCCGCCTGCTGCGCGCGACCGTCGACTGGTTCGAGTCCCGCGGCAAGAAGGCGCTCATCGACACCTACATCGACCGCGCCTGGTACGCCGACTTCCTCGAATTCGCCGCCCGGGAAGGCCTGTTCGCGGAGTTCCTGACCCCCTCCGCGGCCGACCCCGACAAGCGCTGGGACACCGCGCGGATCGCCGAGCTGAACGAGATCCTCGGCTTCTACGGCCTCGGCTACTGGTACACCTGGCAGGTCACCATCCTGGGCCTCGGCCCGGTCTGGCAGAGCGAGAACGAGGCCGTCCGGGCCCGCGCCGCCAAGCTCCTCGCCGAGGGCCACGTGATGGCCTTCGGCCTGTCCGAGCGCACCCACGGCGCCGACATCTACTCCACCGACATGATCCTCACCCCGGACGGCGAGGGTGGCTTCACCGCGACCGGCCCCAAGTACTACATCGGGAACGGCAACGTGGCCGGCCTGGTCTCGGTCTTCGGCCGCCGCTCGGACGTCGAGGGCCCGGAGGGCTACGTCTTCTTCGCCGCCGACAGCCGCCACGAGGCGTACCACCTGGTCAAGAACGTGGTGAACGCCCAGATGTACGTCAGCGAGTTCCGGCTGGAGGACTACCCGGTCCGCGCCGAGGACGTGCTGCACACCGGCCAGGCCGCCTTCGACGCCGCGCTGAACACCGTCAACGTCGGCAAGTTCAACCTCTGCACCGCCTCGGTCGGCATCTGCGAACACGCGATGTACGAGGCCGTCACGCACGCCCACAACCGGGTGCTGTACGGCCGGAAGGTCACCGACTTCCCGCACGTGCGACGGGAGTTGACCGACGCCTACGCCCGCCTGGTGGCGATGAAGCTGTTCAGCGCCCGGGCCGTGGACTACTTCCGCACCGCCTCCCCCGAGGACCGCCGCTACCTGCTGTTCAACCCGATGACCAAGATGAAGGTCACCACCGAGGGCGAGAAGGTCATCGACCTGATGTGGGACGTCATCGCGGCCAAGGGCTTCGAGGCGGACACCTACTTCGACAAGGCCGCCAAGGACATCCGCGGCCTGCCGAAGCTGGAGGGCACCGTCCACGTCAACCTGGCACTGATCCTCAAGTTCATGGGCAACTACCTGTTCGCGCCCGCCGACTACGCCCCGGTGCCGACCCGTCTGGACGCCGCCGACGACACCTTCCTGTTCCGCCAGGGCCCGGCCCGCGGCCTCGGCGCGATCCGCTTCCACGACTGGCGCACCGCCTACGACCGCCACGCGGAGCTTCCGAACGTCGCCCGCTTCCGCGAGCAGGCCGACGGCTTCTGCGAGTTGCTGCTCAAGCACGCGCCGGGCAAGGAGCAGCAGGCCGACCTGGACTTCCTGCTGGAGATCGGCCAGCTGTTCGCCCTGATCGTCTACGGCCAGCTGGTGCTGGAGCAGGCCGAGTTGACCGACCTGTCGGCCGACGTGCTGGACCAGATCTTCGACGCGCTGGTCCGCGACTTCTCCGCGCACGCCACCGAGCTGCACGGCAAGGCCTCCGCCACCGAGGAGCAGGCCGCCTGGGCGCTGGCGAACGTGCGCCGCCCGGTCGCGGACGCCGAGCGCGCGGCGAAGGTGTGGGCGCGGGTCGAGGCACTCTCGGGCGCGTACGAGATGCAGCCGTAAAGCAGGGAACACCGGGTAAGACCCCGGGGGTGCCGGTCGGCGGGCCGGCACCCCCGGATCACCTCCGGCGGGCTCAGCCGTCGCCGTGCCCCATGTGATCACCACGTTGGGCCGGTGCCGCTCGGCCGATCCTGCCCGACGCCGCGTCCGCGCCCGTGTGGGTGGAGGTGTCCGACCCGGGCACGGTGGCCGCGGCGGTGGTGCTCCGGGCCGTGTGCGACGTGATCAGCGCGACCGTCCTCCACGTTCTGCCGCTCCGGCTCCCGTCTGGACGCCGTCGCGATCCCGGCCCCGCGCCCGCCGTGTCCCGGCCCCGCCGTGACACACCCGCGAGCGGCCTACCGGATCGGCGTACGGTGGTACCTGGAGGCCGTGTCATGCACGTCACCGGAACCCACTTCACCGACCGCACCGACGCGGGCCGGCGCCTGGCCGCCCGCCTCGGCCACCTGGCCGCTCCCGACACCGTGGTGGTCGCGCTGCCGCGCGGCGGGGTGCCGGTGGCCGCCGAGGTGGCGGCGGCGCTCGGCGCGCCGCTGGACATCTGCGTGATCCGCAAGCTCGGCGTGCCGTACCAGCCCGAGCTGGGCATGGGAGCGATCGGCGAGGACGGGGTGCGGGTGCTGAACGAGCAGGTCATCCGGATCGCCGGGGTCACCGACGACCAGCTGGCGGCGGTGGAGCGCAGCGAGCGCGTCGAGTTGGAGCGCAGGGCCCGCGCCTACCGGGGCGACCGTCCGACCGCTGACCTACGCGGGCGCACCGTGATCGTGGTGGACGACGGCATCGCCACCGGATCCACCGCCAAGGCCGCCTGCCGGATCGCCCGGGCGCGCGGCGCGGCCCGGGTGGTGCTGGCCGTCCCGGTGGCGCCCCCGGACTGGACGGACCGCCTGACCGAGGTCGCCGACGAGCTGGTCTGCGTCGACACGCCGTCCCCGTTCTTCGCGATCGGCGAGTTCTACGCCGACTTCTCGCAGACCGGCGACGAGGAGGTGCTGGCGCTGCTGGCCCAGGCCTGGGGCGAGCGGCCCCCGGAGCCCGCCCGGGTCGACCGCGAGCTGGTGCTGCCCGCCGCCGGGGTCCAGCTCGCGGGCCGGCTGACCGTCCCGGGCGGGGCGCACGGCATCGTGGTCTTCGCGCACGGCAGCGGTAGCGGGCGGCACAGCCCGCGCAACCGGTACGTCGCCCGCCACCTGAACCGCGCCGGGCTGGGCACGCTGCTGTTCGACCTGCTGACCGAGGCCGAGGAGCCGGACCGGCGCAAGGTGTTCGACGTCGGCCTGCTGGGTTCGCGGCTGACCGCCGTCGCCGGGCAGCTGGGCGGGCTCACCGCCACCCGGGGCCTGCCGCTCGGCCTGTTCGGCGCCAGCACCGGTGCCGCCGCCGCTTTGCACACCGCCGGCGAGCTGGGCCCGGCGGTGCGCGCCGTGGTCTCCCGGGGCGGGCGCCCGGACCTCGCCGGGCCGGAGGTGCTGGGCCGGGTGAGCGCCCCGACGCTGCTACTGGTCGGCGCGCTGGACACCGTCGTGATCGAGCTCAACCGGCAGGCCCGGGACCAGCTGCGCTGCGAGAGTGAGCTGGTGGTGGTGCCGCACGCGAGCCACCTGTTCGAGGAGCCGGGAACGCTCGACCGGGTCGCCGAGCTGGCCGGGGACTGGTTCCTGCACCACCTCCCACCTGCCGGGACGTCCACCGAACGGTCCGGCGACGCGTCCCCCGAGAGCCCGTAGCGGCCGGTTGCGCAGAATTCATGCGACAACTGCCGCGGAGCAGCGCATTTTGCGCAGCCCAAGACAGGATTTCCTGATCAGCTTGTACACATTGAGCAGTGAAAAGTGGACCTGTTGCCCAACCACTCCGACAGGAGCAAGCTCTGCGCCATCCGCACCGCCCACCCGTTCGCCGTGCGGCCGCGATCCACGCGATCCAGCAAAAGCCTCAGCGCCGAGGCCCTGAGTGGAGGAACGAGCGATGACCCCGCAGACCCACGCCCTTGAGCTGACCCCCGAGGAGCGCGAGGCCGGTCTCGACGCCGACCAGCTGCGCCGCCTCGTCGGCCTCGTCGAGCACGACGCCACTACCGACCCTTTCCCGGTCACCGCCCAGGACGCGGTCGTCTTCGTGGTCGGCAACGCCACCCAGACGGCGCAGTTCTACCAGGTCGTGTTCGGCATGGAGCTGGTCGCCTACTCCGGCCCGGAGACCGGCCGCCGCGACCGCAAGGCCTACGTGCTCCGCTCCGGCTCCTGCCGCTTCGTGATCAAGGGCGGCGTCCGGCCGGACAGCCCGCTGCTGGACCACCACCGCCGCCACGGCGACGGTGTGGTCGACCTCGCCCTGGAGGTCCCGGACGTCGACAAGTGCATCGAACACGCCCGCGCGACCGGCGCCACCGTCCTGGAGGAGCCGAACGACGTCTCGGACGAGAACGGCACCGTGCGCCGCGCGGCCATCGCCACCTACGGCGAGACCCGCCACACCCTGATCGACCGTTCCCGCTACCACGGCCCGTACCTGCCGGGCTACGTCACCGCGCAGAGCAGCGTCACCCACCCGGAGGGCTCGCCCAAGCGCCTGTTCCAGGCCCTCGACCACGCCGTGGGCAACGTCGAGCTGGGCCGGATGGACGAGTGGGTCCAGTTCTACAACCGGGTCATGGGCTTCGTGAACATGGCCGAGTTCGTCGGCGACGACATCGCCACCGAGTACTCCGCCCTGATGTCCAAGGTCGTCGCCAGCGGCAACCACCGGGTGAAGTTCCCGCTCAACGAGCCGGCCATCGCCAAGAAGAAGTCCCAGATCGACGAGTACCTGGAGTTCTACACCGGCCCCGGCTGCCAGCACATGGCGCTCGCCACCAACGACATCCTCACCACCGTGGACGTGCTGCGGTCGCGCGGCGTGGAGTTCCTCAACACCCCGGACGCGTACTACGACGACCCGGAGCTGCGCGAGCGGATCGGCAAGGTCCGGGTGCCGATCGAGGAGCTGAAGAAGCGCGGCATCCTGGTCGACCGCGACGAGGACGGCTACCTGCTGCAGATCTTCACCAAGCCGATCGGCGACCGCCCCACCGTCTTCTACGAGTTCATCGAGCGCCACGGTTCGCTGGGCTTCGGCAAGGGCAACTTCAAGGCGCTGTTCGAGTCCATCGAGCGCGAGCAGGACCGTCGCGGCAACCTGTGAGCGTCGGCCAACCCTGATTGACGCCGGCCCTGACGGACGGTCGAGGAGGAGCACGGAGATGGCGTACTACCGGCAGCTGGGCAACATCCCGCCCAAGCGGCACACCCAGCACCGAACACCCGAAGGCGGGCTGTACTACGAGGAGTTGATGGGCGAGGAGGGGTTCTCCTCCGACTCGTCGCTGCTCTACCACCGGGGCATCCCCTCGGCGGTGGTCAACGCGGTGCCCTGGGAGCTGCCGGACCAGTCCACGGTGCCCAACCATCCCCTGCTCCCCCGCCACCTCAAGCTGCACGAGCTGTTCGCGGGCCACGAGTGGAAGTCCGCGGACGTCGTGAGCAACCGCCGTCTGGTCCTCGGCAACGGCGACGTGCGGATCTCGTACGTCGCCGCCGGGGCCCCGAGCGAGCTGTACCGCAACGGGCTCGGCGACGAGTGCGTGTACGTGGAGTCCGGCTCGGGCACGGTCGAGACGGTCTTCGGCTCGATCGAGGTCGGCCAGGGCGACTACGTGATCATCCCGCGGGCCACCACCCACCGCTGGGTGCCGTCCGGGGACGAGCCGCTGCGCGCCTACTGCATCGAGGCGAACAGCCACATCACCCCGGTCAAGCGCTACCTGTCCAAGTACGGGCAGCTGCTGGAGCATGCGCCGTACTGCGAGCGGGACTTCCGCGGGCCGGTCGGGCCGCTCGTGGTCGACACCCCCGGGGACATCGACGTGCTGGTCAAGCACCGTGGCCCGAACGGGGTTTCGGGCACCCGCTACACCGTGCCGCACCACCCCTTCGACGTGGTCGGCTGGGACGGCTGCCTGTACCCGTACGCCTTCAACATCAGCGACTTCGAACCGATCACCGGCCGGATCCACCAGCCGCCGCCGGCCCACCAGGTGTTCGAGGGCAACAACTTCGTGATCTGCAACTTCGTCCCCCGCAAGGTGGACTACCACCCGCTGTCGATCCCGGTGCCGTACTACCACGCCAACGTGGACAGCGACGAGGTCATGTTCTACTGCGGCGGCGACTACGCGGCCCGCAAGGGCTCGGGCATCGCCCAGGGCTCGATCTCGCTGCACCCCGGCGGGCACACCCACGGTCCGCAGCCGGGCGCCTACGAGCGCAGCATCGGCGCGGAGTTCTTCGACGAGCTGGCGGTCATGGTGGACACCTTCCGGCCGCTGGAGCTCGGCGAGGGCGGGCGGGCCAGCGAGGACGCCGGCTATGCCTGGACCTGGGCCGGTCGGGGGCCCGGGCGATGAGCACTCCGGTCTCCGCGGGGGTGATCCCCGAGCTGTTCCGCGGGCTCTTCGACGACGCGGCGGTGTTCCCCCCGGGGAACCTGCCGGTCGCCGAGGCGGTTCCCGCGCACCGCGTCCACCGCGCGGCCTGGTACGCCGAGGCGGTCGGCCCGTTCCTCTGCGGGGCGGGTCGGCTGGGCGAGTTGGCCGCGGCGCTCCCGACCTCCGGCGCTGCGGACGCCCCGACCGCTGGGGGTGCGGAGGAGACGGGCGCCGCGCCGCTCAGGGTCGGACTCGTGCTGCCGGGGGGCAGTGCGGAGCTCGCCCCGGCGCTCGCCGCCGCCGCACCGTTCGAGCTGGCCGGCGTCGAACTGGCCACCAAGGACGCCGCCGAGGCGGTCGCCGAGCTGGACCGGCTGCTGCCTCCGCACGTGCCGGCCGCCGTCGAGCTGCCGCGCGAGCTTCTGCGCGGGGACGGGCTGGACGCGGTGCTGGACGTGCTGGTCGACAGCCCGTACCGGGCGAAGTTCCGCACCGGCGGCCTGGTCGCCGAGGCGTTCCCGAGCGAGGACGAGCTGGCCGCCTTCCTCACCGGCTGCGCGCAGCGCGGCCTGCCGTACAAGTGCACGGCCGGGCTGCACAACGCCGTCCGGCACACCGACCCGGAGACCGGCTTCGAGCACCACGGCTTCCTGAACGTGCTGCTGGCCGCGCAGGAGACCGACCGGGCGGCAGCGGCGGCGGTGCTGGCGGAACGGGACGGCGAGGCGCTGGCCAAGGCGGTGCGCGACCTGATCGCCCGTCAGGTTACGGTGATCCGAAACTCGTTCACCGCGTTCGGCACCTGCAGTATCGCCGAGCCGCTGGGCGACCTGGCCGCGCTCGGCCTGCTGTCGTCGCCCGACCCACTGCCCCAGGAGGACCGTTGAGCACCACCCCCAGCAGCTGGCTCGCCAGCGCCCAGGACTCGCCGTTCGGCGTGCACAACCTGCCGTACGGCGTCTTCACCGCCGCCGACCAGCCCGGCCGGCGCCGGATCGGCGTGCGGGTCGGGGACTTCGTGCTGGACGCCGGGGCAGCCGCCCGCGCGGCCGGGGCGCCGTCCGTCCTGCTGGCCGCGGACTCGCTCAACCCGCTGATGGCGGCCGGGCGTTCGGTCTGGACGCAGGTCCGGGCCGACCTGACCAGCTGGCTGACCGACGAGTCCTTCCGCGAGGCGGTCGCGCCCGCGCTGCTGCCGGCCGACCAGGTCGAGCTGCACCTGCCGTTCGAGGTCGCGGACTACGTCGACTTCTACGCCTCCGAGCACCACGCGACCAACCTGGGCCGGATCTTCCGCCCGGGCTCGGAGCCGCTCACCCCCAACTGGAAGCACCTGCCGATCGGTTACCACGGCCGGGCGGGCACCGTGGTGGTGTCCGGCACGCCGGTGGTGCGTCCGCACGGGCAGCGCAAGGCGCCCGGTGACGCCGCGCCGACCTTCGGGCCGTCGCGCCGGCTGGACATCGAGGCCGAGGTCGGCTTCGTCGTCGGCACGCCGTCGCAGCTGGGGCGGCCGGTCGCGCTGGACGACTTCCGCGAGCACGTGTTCGGCGTCTGCCTGCTCAACGACTGGTCGGCGCGCGACATCCAGGCCTGGGAGTACGTGCCGCTCGGCCCCTTCCTCGGCAAGTCCTTCGCGACCTCGGTCTCGCCGTGGATCGTGCCGCTGGACGCCCTGCAGCACGCCCGGGTCGCGCCGCCGGAGCGCGACGTCGAGCCGCTGCCGTACCTGGACGACCGCGGCAACGAACCGTGGGGCCTGGACCTGGCGATGGAGGTCCGGTTGAACGGGCACCTGGTCTCCCGGCCGCCGTTCGCCGCGATGTACTGGACGGCGC
This sequence comes from Kitasatospora sp. NPDC001159, assembly GCF_053598235.1. Taxonomy (NCBI): domain Bacteria; kingdom Bacillati; phylum Actinomycetota; class Actinomycetes; order Kitasatosporales; family Streptomycetaceae; genus Kitasatospora; species Kitasatospora sp. NPDC001159. Next base: position 34,013 of record NZ_JBSFJV010000057.1, on the reverse strand, counting down.
AGCAGCAGCTGGCCCACATGACCGTCAACGGCGCCTCGCTGCGCACGGGCGACCTGTTCGCCTCGGGCACGGTCAGCGGTCCGGAGCCGCACACCCGCGGTGCGCTGATCGAGCTGACCTGGAACGGCGAGGAGCCGCTGAAGCTGCCGGACGGGACGACCCGGACCTTCCTGGAGGACGGCGACGAGGTCGTCATCACGGCGACGGCCCCGGGGCCGGACGGCGCGGTGGTCGGGTTCGGCGAGGTCGCGGGGCGGGTACGGGGCTGAAGGCCCGCGGCTGCTGACTGACGCCCGCAGCTGCCTGGCTGACGGCTGACGGAGTTCAGACTTCAGCGAACAGATGACGGATAACAGCTGACAGATTTCATCATCTGTCAGCTGTTATCCGTTTGCTCACCCTTGCCGACAGCCCCGCCCTTACAGCCAGGCCCTGGCCGGCTACTTCGCCGCGGTCGTCCAGGGCATGTCCCAGCAGGCCCGCGACGGCGCCACCGCCGCCGACCTGGCCCGCACCGCCGAACTCGCCCTGCGCGCCTGGCCATGACGCCCCGCCGCACCCGCCCCCATCCAGGCGGCGTGATCACCGACACAGTGATCACAACAGCCCACCGCCCCGGTACGGTGGACCGCGGAAGTCCACATCACCCACGGACGGGAGCGGGTCCGATGAACGCAGAGGCGGCGGAGGTCCAGACCTTCCTGGACGGCGGCAACGGCGACGGCAACGACGGCGGCCTCGGCCGGATCGTGCTGAACCGCCCGCGGGCGCTCAACTCGCTGACCCAGGGCATGATCACCGCCCTACGCGCGACCCTGGACGACTGGGCCACCGATGACCGGGTGCGCGCCGTCGTGCTGACCGGCGCCGGCGAGCGGGGCCTCTGCGCGGGCGCGGACATCCGCGCGATGCACGACGACGCCCAGGCGGGCGGGGCCGGCACCCGCGCCTTCTTCCGCGACGAGTACCGGCTGAACGCGCTGATCGCCGACTACCCGAAGCCGTACCTCGCGGTGATGGACGGCATCGCCATGGGCGGCGGCGTCGGCCTGTCCGCCCACGGCGCGGTGCGGATCGTCACCGAGCGCTCCACGGTCGCGATGCCCGAGACCCGGATCGGCCTCATCCCGGACGTCGGCGGCAGCCGCCTGCTCGCCCACGCCCCGGGGGAGTTGGGCACCCACCTCGGACTCACCTCGGCCTCGATGGGCCCCGGCGACGCCCTGCTGTGCGGCTTCGCGGACCACTACGTCCCGTCCGCGCGCCTGCCGGAGTTGCTCGACGCCCTCGCCCGCAGCGCCGATCCGGCCGCCACCGTCGCCGCGCACGCCGAGGCCGCGCCGCCCGCCGCGCTCGCCGCCCGGCGCGAGTGGATCGACGCCTGCTACGCGGCCGACACCGTCGAGGAGATCGTCGACCGGCTGCTCGACTCCGGTGTTCCGGAGGCGAAGGAGGCCGCCGAACTGGTCCTCGGGAACTCCCCCACCGCCGTCAAGGTCACCCTGGCCGCGCTGCGCCGGGCCCGTACGCTGCCCTCACTGAAGGCCGTACTGGACCAGGAGTACCGCGTCTCCTGCGCCGCGCTGGACGGCCACGACCTGGTCGAGGGCATCCGCGCCCAGGTGGTCGACAAGGACCGCAACCCGCGCTGGTCGCCGCGCACGCTCGCCGAGGTGACGGAGGCCGACGTCGCACGCTTCCTCGCCCCGCGCGCGGGCGACGAGCTGGGCCTGGCCTGACCACCGGACCGCCCGGATCCACCAGCTCCCCTACCCGGCACGCCTGGAGCCCGCCATGACCCACCCGGTACCGACGGCCTGCTCCACCTGACCGACCGCTCCACTGATCCCGTCAACCGTCGATGCCGAGGAGATCGCGCAGTGGCGCGACAGTCGGTGACGGTCGCGGGCCTGGCCGCGCTGGTGACCGGCGTCTCGCATGCCAAGACTGGCGCGAGGCGGGGCGCGTCGTAGATCGTTGGGTGGTCAGGGCGCGCCCGTGCGGCGCCGAGCAGCGGAATGGGAGTCAACGGCGATGACCGAGACCGAGACCTACGAGACGATCCTGGTCGAGCGCAAGGGCCGGGTGGGGCTGATCACGCTCAACCGGCCCAAGGCGCTCAACGCGCTGAACACCCAGCTGATGAACGAGGTGGTGGCGGCCGCCACCGCCTTCGACCGGGACCCGGAGATCGGGTGTCTGGTGATCACCGGTTCGGAGAAGGCCTTCGCGGCCGGCGCCGACATCAAGGAGATGCAGGGCAACCACTTCCCGGACGTCTACCTGGACGACTGGCTGGGCCCCTGGGACCGACTCGGCCAGCTGCGCAAGCCGGTCGTCGCGGCGGTGGCCGGCTTCGCGCTGGGCGGCGGCTGCGAGCTGGCGATGCTGTGCGACATCCTGCTGGCGGCGGACACCGCGAAGTTCGGGCAGCCGGAGATCAAGCTCGGTGTGATCCCGGGCATCGGCGGCTCGCAGCGGCTGACCCGGGCGGTCGGCAAGGCGAAGGCGATGGAGCTGTGCCTGACCGGCCGGATGATGGGCGCCGAGGAGGCCGAGCGGTCCGGCCTGGTCTCCCGCATCGTCCCGGCCGACCAGCTGCTCGCGGAGGCGCTGGCCACAGCCGAGACCGTCGCGGCGATGTCCACTCCGGCGGCGATCATGATGAAGGAGAGCGTCAACCGCGCCTTCGAGACCACGCTCGCCGAGGGCGTCCGCTTCGAGCGCCGACTCTTCCACGCGGCCTTCGCCACGGCGGACCAGAAGGAGGGCATGGCGGCCTTCGCCGAGAAGCGCCCGCCGAAGTTCGAGAACCGCTGACGGCGCACAACTGACGGATGACGGCTGACAGATTTCATCAACTGAAATCTGTCAGCCGTCATCTGTTCGCGGGCACCCGTTCGCCGTCACCCGCCACCGTCACCGGCGTCCCGCCGCCGCCGCGCGTCACCCCTCCTCCACCAGTACCGTGTTGAGCCGCGCCAGTCCGCTGCGGGTGGCGGCGACCACGATCAGGTCGCCCGGGGTCAGCCGCCGGGTGCGGTCCGGGAAGTTCCACTGCAGGTGGTCACTGCGCGCGAACCGGGTGGCGATCACCCGGACGCCGCCCGGGTCCTCCAGGTCGTGCCGGTTCAGGCCGATCAGCCCGCTGCCGTCCTCCACCGTCAGCTCGGCGATCAGCAGCGCGTGCCGGAACACCGACAGCGTCCCGCGCACCTCGCTGCCCATCAGGGCGGCGGCGAAGGCGGGTGCGGCCAGGTAGGACACCGACCGGGAGGCCGCGTTGTCCAGCGTCTTGTAGAAGTGGGCGGCGAAGTCGTCGTCGAACAGCCGCACCACCACCCGCACCTCGGGGTTGCCGTGCCGCGCCTCCAGCGCCGCCTCCAGGTTGGTGGCGTCGTCCCCGCTGACCGCGACCACCGCCCGGCTGTGCTTCAGCCGGGCCCGGCGCAGCTGCTCCTCGAACGGCCCGTCGCCCAGCACCACCGGGATGCCGAGCGCCCGGACGGCGGCGATGCCGCGGGCCTGCGGGTCGCGTTCCATGCAGACCACCGGCACGCCCATCTCGTGCAGCTGGGTCGCGACGCGGGTGCCGACGTTGCCGAGCCCGACGACGATGACGTGGTCCCGGGTGCCCGCGCTGGGGTTGCGCGGCAGCCCGCGCCGCCCGGAGCCGAGCGCCTCGACCGCGATGGCGGTGGCGACCGGCGCGAAGGTGATCCCGCAGATGGTGATGACCACCTGGGCGACCCGCTGCCAGAGCCCGCCCGTCCCGGTCCCGGCGGCGACGTCGGCCCGCTGGTCGGGCTGGGCGGCGCCGGCCAGGTCGAGCAGCGAGGTGTAGACGGTCCAGCCGAAGTCCCGGTCGAGGTACCAGAGCACACCGAAGGCCATCAACACTGCGGCGAGCGCGGTGAGCAGCACCAGCCGCAGCCGGGCGCTGGTGAGGAAGCGCATGGTGTCGAGTACCCGCCAGCGCAGCCGTCGCGCCCAGCTGATCGGCTCCCGGGGTTCGATGGGAAGCGCCTGCAGCGCGGCCCTCCCGCCCGGCGGTTCCTCGGGCTCGTCGGTCGGCACCGGATCGCGGCGCACCCCGCCGGGGACGACCGGTCCGTCGTCGCCGAACTCCCGGGCGAGGCGGACGAACCCGGCCGAGTCGCCCTCCTGTTCCGGCAGGAGGCGGATCTTGCTGAGGTCCTGCCGGTCGATCTGGTCGGCGACCACGCAGATCCGGTCGGAGGCGATGGCGTCGTCGAAGGCGATGTGCAGGTACCGTCCGTCGATCTCGACCGAGTTGGGCCGCCCGAGCGCGGCGGCGGCGAAGGCCGGGGCGGCGGTGGCGGAGCCGGAGAGCGCGGCGCCGTTCTTGAGCAGCCGTTGGATGTTCTCGCCGAGTCGCTGGTTGAACATCCGGAACACGATCCGGATGTCGGCGTTGTGGCCCTGGGCGCTGAGCGCGGCGTGGATGTTGTCCTGGTCGCTGCCCTCGACCAGGGCGAGTCCCCGGGCGGTGCCGATGGAGACCGCGCACAGCGCCTCGTCGGTGACGCTCGGGTACTCCAGCACGGCGGCGACACCGGGGAGTTGCTCGATCTGCGGCGCGTGGTCCCGGGTGCGGTCGGCGACCAGGACGACGACCGGGACCTCGTAGTGCTCGACGAGTTCCAGGACCAGCCGGTGCGCCAGCGCGTTGCCCCCGCAGACGATGTAGTGCTGGCTGATCGGCTCGACCGGAGGGGTCCCCCACCCTTCAGAAGTCATACCGACGGATGGTATCGACGGCGAGCGACCGGCGGGTGTCATTCCGGCAACCGCCGGAAGTCACTCGAACGGACGTACCCGACGCGCGGTCTGACAGGGGGGCGAAGAGGCTGGGGTTCGTTCTCCGCCCCCAGCCCCGAGGAGTACGTCACCATGGCCCCTCCGATCATCACCCCCGACGGTTCCCCGGTCCAGGGCCCGCTCGGCATGCTCGCCCGGGCCGCCTGGCAGGTGCTGCTGGCCGCCGGTGTGGCCTCGCTCGCCCTCGGGATCGTGGTCTTCGCCTGGCCCCAGGAGACTCTGCTGGTAGTGGGCGTGCTGTTCGGGCTCTACCTGCTGGTAATCGGCATCGTGCAGCTGGTCGCCGCCTTCGGCACCCACGCCACCACCGCGATGCGGGCGCTGGCCTTCATCAGCGGCGCGATCTGCGTGCTGCTCGGGCTGCTCTGCTTCCGCAGCGCCGCGCAGTCACTGCTGCTGCTCGCGATCTGGATCGGCATCGGCTGGCTGTTCCGCGGCATCACCCAACTCGCCGCCGCGATCTCCGACCCGCTGATGCCCGCCCGCGGTTGGCAGGCCTTCGCGGGCGTGGCCAACACCCTGGCCGGTGTGCTGCTGATGGTCTGGCCGGTCGGCTCGATCACCGCGCTGACCGTGCTGGCCGGGTGCTGGCTGCTGATCCTGGGCGTGATCGAGATCGCGACGGCCCTCCGGATGCGCAGCCAGGCCAAGCAGATCCCCTCGGGGGTCTGACCCGCCCCGGCCCGGAGCCTCCCGGAGGCCGTCACCGATCTCGGCGCCGCGCTACCGCCTCGTGCTCAGGGCCGGGGCGCGTAGGCGAGCCGGAAGGTGGCGGCCTCCAGCCGTTCCGGGCTGAGCCGGACGTCGGTCAGCTGCTCGGCGAGCGCGAACGCCGCCTCGGTGTGCAGCTCGTAGCGCTCCCCGTCCAGTTGGAAGCCGCAAGCCGTCAGCAGCTCCACGGTGCTCGGGGCCTCGGCGTCCGTACCGTCCCGCTGGTCGGCGAAGAGCGGCTCGAAGTGCAGCCGGCAGGTGCCGTGCTCCCACCAGTGGAAGTCGTCCGCCGCGTTGACGTTCCGGAAGTGCGAGACCAGCCGGGTGCCCTCGCCGAGCCGGGGGACGACCTCGTACAGGCTACCGAGGTAGCCGTACGGCTCGACCGCCAGGGCCCAGCCGTCGAGCTCGGTGACGGCGACGAGGATCCGGTCCTCGTCCAGGTCGAACAGCTCCTCGGCCTCCTCGTCCTCCCCGTCGTCGAAGGTCTCCCAGGCGGCGAGCACCGCGTCCAGCCCGGTGACCTCCCGGCCGGTCAGGGCGTCGAATCGGCGCAGCAGTTCGTCGGCACCGATTCCCTGGACCTGGGTGAGGCAGTAGGCCTCGCCCAGGACGGGGTAGCGCTTCTCGAACCAGGTGTAGTCGGTGGCGTGTGCGGCAGTCATGTGCAGGATGCTGCCAGACCCCGCTGACACCGCCCGCCGCACCCCTGGCCGCTCAGAGCCAGACCGGCGCGTCCGCCCCCCAACGCCCCGGCGGGCGGGCCCAGTCGGCGGGCGCACCCTCATAGCCGATGGGCGGCAGGGCGTGCCGCAGCCGCCCGTACGCCGAGTCGGTCTCGGTGAGCCAGCTCGCCGGGTCGTACGGCTCGGCGGTCTCGCGCGGCTCGACCGGCTCCTCGGGCGGGATGCCGTGCAGCAGCCAGGAGGCGGTGCCGGCCAGCGAGAAGCGCAGGTGGCGGCCGCCGGGGCGGTAGGTGCGCTGGTCGGTGAGGGCGCGCAGGACGGCGGCGGCAACCAGGTAGCCGGTGCCGTGGTCGAGGGCCTGGGCCGGCAGGACGCCGGGGCGGCCGTCGGGGGCCGCCTCGTGCGCGGCGATGCCGACACCGGCCTGGACCAGGCTGTCGAAGCCACGGCGTCCGGCCCAGGGGCCGGTCCAGCCCCAGGCGCAGAGCTGGGCGACGATCAGGTCGGGACGGCGGGCGAACAGGGCGTCGGGGGCGAGGCCGTGGGCGTCCAGGGCGCCGGGGCGGTAGCCGGTGACCACGACGTCGGCTGCGTCGAGCAGGCCCTCGAAGGTGACCCGGTCGGCGGGGTCGGCGAGGTCGAGGCGGGCGGAGCGCTTGCCGAAGCCGGTGTCGGCGTGGGCGTCCTCCGCTTCGGGCAGCCGGGGCGAGTCGATCCGCAGCACGTCGGCGCCGAGCAGCGCCAGGGTGCGGGTGGCGACCGGTCCGGCGATCACCCGGGTGAGGTCGAGGACCCGGACCCCGGCGGCGGGCCGGTCCACCGGGGCCGCACCGAGCGGACGGACGGGCGCGGCCCCGATCTCTCGGCGCTCCACCAGGGGGTGCACGGCCGCACTCACCGGCGCGACCGCCACAGCGAGCGCCCCAGCCGGGTACGCGCGCTCCTGGATCTGCTCGGCCGGCAGCCTGCCGAGCGCCTCGGCCAGCTGCTCGGGCCCGACGTCGGGGGCGAGGTCGAGGGCGGCGAGCAGCCGGGCGCGGTGGTGCGGGTAGTTGGCGTGGGTGCGGACCCAGCCGTCGGCGGTGCGCCAGAAGCCGGAGTGCGGGGCGAAGTTGACGGGCGTACGGCCGTCGACGGTCAGGTGCCGCTCGCTGACGAAGGCGGTGGCGACGGCCCCCTCGTCCACCCGGACGACGGGGACGGCGCCGCCGGCGCGGAGGGCGGCCAGCTCGGCGGCGGCCAGTGAGCAGGTGGCCACGGTGGCGCGGGCGAGCCGGCGCACCGGCAGACCGGAGGGCAGGACGTCCTGCGGGCCGCGGAAGCCCACCCGGTCCAGGAGTTCGGCCGGTCCGCCGAGGGCGGCCCAGGTGTCGGCGGTCGGACGGTCTGCGGTCGGACGGTCTGCGGTCGGACGGTCGGAGGGCTCGCCCCCGGGCGGCATCGGACGATCGGTCATGTCCGGCATTGTGCTCCGCTTCCCGGGGCACCCGCCGTGACGCCCGCCACCAGGCGCCGACGACGCTCGCAGCCCGGGCTGTCCACCCTCCGCTCTCCCGGGAATCGCGCAGGTCGGCCCGGGTCCGATGGAGAAGCGGTGCAGGACCGACGGGCGGCCGGCGGTGCGCGGGTAGGGTGCGAAACGGCGGCCGGTTCGGCCGTACGCACGGGGCTGAGTGACAAGGGGGACGCATGTACAGGATCCGCCGTCTCGACCTGGGCTACTTCGTCCGGCCGGCCTCCGAGGTGGGCGGCCCCGAGCCGCGGGTGGAGCCGGTGCTCGCGTACCTGGTCCGGGGCCCGGAGGGGCTGCTGCTGTTCGACACCGGGATCGGCGCCGGCTCGCCGGAGACCGAGGCGCACTACCGTCCGGTCCGCCGCCCGCTGCCGGAGGCGCTCGCCGCGGCCGGCGTCTCGGTCTCGGACATCGACCTGGTGGTCAACTGCCACCTGCACTTCGACCACTGCGGCGGCAACCCGCTCCTCGCCGGGACGCCGGTCCTGGTCCAGGTGAAGGAGCTGGCGACCGCCCGGCGCGGCGACTACACCATCGACGCGCTGGTCGACTTCCCCGACGCCGTCTACCGCGAGCTCGACGGCGAGACCGAGGTCTGGCCCGACGTCCGGGTGCTGCCCACCCCCGGGCACACCGACGGCCACCAGTCCCTGCTGGTCGAGCGGCTGGGCGACCGCAGCGTCCTGCTGGCCGGGCAGGCGTACGACTTCGCCACCGAGTACGGGCAGGCGGTGCTCGCCCGGCAGGCCGCGCGCGAGGGGGTGGCGGCGCCGCTGCCCGGGTACCGCGGCTGGCTGGACCGGGTGGCGGAGCACGGGCCGCGCCAGGTGCTCTTCGCGCACGACCACGCGGTCTGGGAGCTCGCCTGACGGATCAACGGATCAGCCGGGACTCCGACACACACGTTCCATGACGGCGTGTACACATTCAGCGAGCAGGGGGTGTGCGATGTCAAATCGCATCGACGCCGCATGAACGGGTGCTATGAGCGGTTGATCGGCTGGTCCGGCGGCCACACCGGCGGCAGGTCGGCGGCCGGGCATGCTCTCACGAGACGGAACCGGCCAATGCCGGAGGGTGCGGTCCGGGCCGGGCAGGCCGGGTGCGACGATGAGTGCCATCGTGATGACCGACCGGATCCGCCTGCTGCGCGCCGCGGTCTTCGCCGCGCTGTGCGTGGCGATGGCCGCCACGGCGCACGTCGCCATGGCCGGGGCCGGGGTCTCGCCGTCGGTGCTGCTCGGCGCGTTCGGGTCGATCCTCTGGCTGACCTGGCTGCTGGCCGGGAGGCGGCGCGGGCTCGGCGCGATCAGCGCGTGGATGGTCGCGGCGCAGACCGCGCTGCACTTGCTGTTCGAACAGGCCGGTCCGCCTGGCCGTGAGGGCGGCGGTCTCGGCCGGCTCGCCACCACGGACTGGACCGCCCTGCTGCTCTGCAACCCGGACCGGGCACCGGGCGGGATCTCGCCCGTCGAACTGGCGCGGATGGCGGGCATCGACCCGGACGTCCCGCCGACCGTCGGCAGCCTGCGCCCGGTGGCGGGGATGCACCACGGGGTGGCGGCGGGGTCGACCGACGGGATGGCCATGGACATGGGGCTGTCCGGGATAACGGGGATGCCGGGCATGGCCCCGGGGATGCAGCACCCGATGCCCTCGGGGACGGCACACGCGATGTCCCACGGCATGTCGCCGGGGATGGCCGTCGCCCACGTCCTGGCGGCGCTGGCCTGTGCGCTGCTGCTCTGGCGCGGTGACGTGGCGTTGGTGCGGCTCTTCGAACTGCTCGGCGTGCTCGGGAGCGTGGTCGCGGGGGCGCTGCTGCTCCCGTTGCTGGCGCTGTTCGCGCACCCGTTCGGGTACCGGCCGCCGGCGCCGCCCCGGCCCGCCGACCGACCGGCCCGGCTGCCCCGGTCGGTGCTGCTCACGCATGCCGTCATCCGGCGCGGACCGCCGGCGTTCGCCCTCGCCTGCTGACGCGCCCGCCGCACCGCTCCCCCGGCCGAACCCGGTCCGCGCTGGGACCTCCGCGATGGGCTGGTCGCCCTGTCGTGCCGTCGCCGTCGCCGTCGCTGTTGCGCCCACTGCCGTAGCGCCCCGGGCCGCTGCGCCGCCGTACGCGTGCGCCGTACCGATCGGGCTCGCGCCCGCGTTCGCCACGCCTCCTCCGGGACGTGCGGTGTGCCGCGCGGCTGCCTACGGACTCCTGCGGTGCCGCTCTGCGCGGCACCGTTCCCAGCCTTCCTCTCGGGACCTTCCCATGCCTGACTACGACGGCACCCCGGCTCCGGTCGGTGCCACCGTCCTACCGCTCCTACCGCTCCGCGGCCTGCGGCCCCTCTGGAGCCTGACCAACCGGACCGTCCGCCCCCAGCCGGGTCAGCAGCCGGGCCGACCACTCCGCCGACGGCCCGTCGGCGGCAGCCGCCTGCACCCGGCCGCGCAGCCGCCCGGCCCGGTCCAGCCACTCCTGACAGCCGGCGCAGCGCGCGAGGTGCTTGTCCATCCGGGTGCCCGGCAGGCCGCTCGGTTCACCGTCGAGCCGGGCGGACAGAGCGGTACGGAACTGCGCGCATCTCATGTGACCATCGTCCCGCACGGTTGCCGCGCCGGGACGGCGGGCCGGACGGGGGGCCGCCGTGGATGACGACCAGCTCACCACGCTCGCGCTGACCGCCCGCTCGGGCCGGGCGGCGGACGTCGAGGCCTTCGTACGCGCGACCCAGCGGGACGTGTGGCGCTTCGTCGCCCACCTGACGGACGTCCAGTCCGCCGACGACCTCGCCCAGGAAACCTTCCTGCGCGCACTGCGCGGCCTGCCCGCCTTCGCCGGACGCTCCTCGGCCCGAACCTGGCTGCTGTCCATCGCCCGGCGCACGGTGATCGACCGGTACCGGATGGCCGCCGCCCGGCCGCGCTGCGCGGCACTGCCGGACTGGCAGGAGGCGGCGGAACGGCAGAGCTGCACCCCGGCGGCCGGATTCGAGGACGGGATCGCCCTCGGGGACCTGCTCGACCGGGTGCCCGCGCAGCGCCGGGAGGCCTTCGTGCTGACCCAGGTGGTCGGTCTGAGCTACGCGGAGGCGGCGGAGGTCGCGGGCTGCCCAGTCGGCACCGTACGCTCCCGGGTCGCCCGGGCGCGGGAGGAGCTGATGGCGCGACTGCGGGCGGCCGAGACCGGGGAGTTCGCGGCGGTCTGCTGAGCGGCGGCGGACGGGACCACGGATGACAGCTGACGGATAACAGCTGACGGATTTCGAAATATGTCAGCTGTTATCCGTCATCCGTCGCCTGACGGCGCGCCCCGCGAAAAATTCCCCCAGGTGTTCGGAACTGGAGCCGTCGCGCCCCCGACTGCTGTACCGGACCCCGCCGCCGAGGCGGTGCCCGGAACAGCGACGGGGAAACGGAGGATCTCATGGCGGCGCAACACCGGACGACCGCAGCATCACTGACGGGCAGCCCGGCGCAACCGCTCGACCGCTGGAGCCTGGTCGTCGCCGCCGGGCTGCTCTCGTTCGTCGCCATGCTCGACTTGAACGTGGTCAACCTGGCGCTCACCGACATATCCACCGGCCTGCACGTCTCTCCCGGGGTCGCCCAGTGGGCCGTCCTCGGCTACCAACTCCCGCTCGTCGCACTGCTGTTGCCCGCCGGACGGTGGCTGGACCAGGTCGGCACCCGGTCCGCGCTGCTGCTCGCGGTCGGCTGCTTCGCCACCTGCGGCGTGCTGGCCGCCCTGGCCCCGTGGGCGGGTTGGCTGATCGCGGCACGACTGCTGCAAGGCGCCTTCGGGGCCGTGCTGTTCGTCCTGATGCCGGTGCTGGCCGCGACCTCCGTCCGGCCCGAGCTGCGCGGACGGGCGATGAGCGTGCCTGCGACGCTCGGGCCGCTCGGGGCCGTCACCGGTCCGGTGGTCGGCGGTCTGCTGCTGGACCATCTCGGCTGGCGGGCGGTCTTCCTGGTGAAGCTGCCGGTCTGCCTGGCCGCCGTCCTGATCGTGCGGCGGAACGCCCCGAGGCGCGGCGGGCTTCGACTGCCCGAGCGGGGTTCGCTCGGCGATGCCGCCCTGATCGGTGCCGCGGTGGCCGCGGTCCTGCTCGGACTCACCCTGGCGCCGCAGGCCCCGCAATGGCTGCTGCTCGCGCTGCCCGCCGTACCGCTGGTGCTGTTGTGGCTGCGCCGCCCCGGCGGTCGGCCGGTCGCCGAGGTGCTGCGGTCCGCCGGAACCGCCGGGGTGAACGCCTCTGTGCTGGCGCTCGCCGCCGGCTTCGCGGCCTGCCAGTACCTGCTGGTCCAGCACCTGCGCGGCCCGCGGGGCGAGAGCGCGACCGCCACCGCGCTGACCATGCTGGCCTTTCCGCTCGGCATGGTGCTGGCCGGGCGGGTCGGCGGCGGGCTGGCCGACCGCTGGGGCACCCGGCCGACGGCGCTGACCGGTGCCGCCGTCACCGCCCTCGGTCTGGCGCTGCTCATTCCGGTGGGCGCCGACTGGTCCGCCCTCGACATCGCTGCCCGGCTCGCCCTCGCCGGTGCCGGGATGGGCCTCAACGGCGGCCCCACCCAGGCGCTGGTGATGTCCGCCTCCCCGTCCGGAAAGCTGGCCACCGCCGGTTCCGCCGTCCAGCTCTCCCGCAGCCTGGGCTTCGCCCTCGGCCCGGCCCTGGCCACCGCCGCAGCTCTGGCGGGCGACCGCGCCACCACCGGCACCCACGCGGGCATCGCCCTGGCCGCCACCGTTGCCGCCACCGCCGTGGTGCTGCTCGCCCTGCACCGCCGCAGCCCGCAGGCCCAGGGCCTGCCTCTTCGGCCCTAGGGCGAAACAGACACATCCGCCTCACCGGAGGAAGCACACCCATGACCGACACCACCCACGCCCCGGCCACGACCGAGGCCCCGCCCGAGACCTCGCGCTGCCCGTACGGCTACGACCAACTCCCCGGCCCCGTCCCGCTGCACGGCTCGGCCTACAAGACCGACCCGTACCCGCTCTACCGCCGGATGCGCGCGGCCGGACCGGTGCACCGGGTGGAGTTCCCGAGCGGCATCCACGCCTGGCTGGTCACCGGCTACCAGGCCGCCCACGCAACCCTCAACGACCCCCGGCTCGGCAAGAACCACAGTCTGGGCAACGAGAATTGGCGCCGGCTGGCGTCGATCATGCCGGAGCCGCAGCACTCCCAGCTCCAGGTCCACCTGCTGCACCAGGACCCGCCCAAGCACACCGCCATGCGCCGCCTCGTCCTGGACGCCTTCGCCCCTCGACGGGTGGAGTCGCTGCGCCCCCGGTTGCAGGAACTCGCCGACGCCCTGGTAGACGGACTGCCCTGGACCGGCGGCGCCGACCTGGTGGCGGGCTTCGCGGCCCACTACCCCTTCCGGGTGCTCGCCGAGGTCATCGGCCTGCCCGCCGAGTTGGCGGACCGCTTCGACCGCGACTGGGGCAAGGTGGTCCAACCCGTCGGCCCCCAGGACCCGGGCCGCCCGGCGTACGAGGCACGGCTGCGCGGCCTGCAGACGTACATCGCCGATGTCATCGCCCACAAGCGCGCCGACTACCGGACGCCCGGCCGGACAGAGGGCGAGGACCTGCTCGGCCGGCTCGTCGCCGCCCACGACGCGGGCGAGTTGAGCCGCGAGGAGCTCGACTCGATGGTGTTCCAGCTGCTGGTCGCCGGGCAGGAGCCGGTCACGAACCAGATCACCACCATGCTGATCACCCTGCTGCGCCACTCCGAACAGCTCGCCGCGCTGCGCGGGAGCCTCCACGAGCCCGGCCGACTGGCTCGCGCCGTGGAGGAACTGCTGCGCCACGACGCCGCGTTCGAGCTCACCACCTGGCGCTTCTTCGCCGAGGACAGCGACCTGTTCGGCACCACCGTCCCGGCCGGCGACTCGGTGATCGTCTCGCTCTGCGCCGCCAACCGCGACGACGCGCAGTTCCCCGAGGCCGACCGGCTCGACCTCGACCGCACACCCAACGCGCACCTGGCCTTCGGCCACGGCATCCACTACTGCCCGGGCGCCGCCCTGGCCAGGGCCGAACTCCAGATCGCCGTCGGTACCCTGCTCACCCGGCTGCCCGGGCTGCGCCCCGCCGAGACGCCCGGGGACGGCCCGGACGACCTCGTCTGGATCCCCGCCGTCCTGGCCCGCGGCGTCAATCGGTTGCCCGTCGCCTACGACCGCCGCAGCTGAGCACCGGCCGCCACCCGCCCGGCTCCGCCTGCCGGAAGCCCGCACCCCCGCCCATCCGTGGAGGAGACCCATCATGCCGCCCGTCGGCACCGCCCCCACCGTCACCATCGCCCCGGACCAGCGGTCGACGGCGCAGATCGCCACGCGCATCCTCGGCCTGCTGCTGCCGCACCGCCGCGCCTCCGACCCGGAGTTCGACGCCCGGCCCGAGCACTTCCCGTTCCAACTCGCGCAGTTGGCGGACTTCGTCGCCGCCGGTGAGCCGATCGTCTTCACCCTGCCGGGTTTCCCGTGCAAGTCGCCGAACCCGGCGAAGGTGCTCAGCCACCTGCCCGACGAGGGCGAGCGGCTGTCGCTGACCTTCCTGGACGGGCTCTGTGCCGAGATCGGCCGGATCCACCCGCCCGGCGCGCGGATCCTGATCTGCTCGGACGGGCACATCTTCGGCGACCTGATCAACGTCCCGGACGAGCACATCGACGAGTACTCGGACGAGTTGACCGCGATGATCGAGCGTGAGGGCCTCCGCCACCTCGACACCTTCGACCTGCGGGCGGTACTGGGCGACCTGCCGTACGACCGGAAGCGGGCCCGGGTGCACGCACAATACGCTCCCAGCGTCGAGGAGTTGCGTGAGCAGGTGCTGACCGAGGAGGAGATCCTGAGGCTCTACCGCGGCATCACCCGCTTCCTCACCGAGGACACCGTGGACTTCCCCGGCACCAAGTCGGCCCTGCAGCGGGAATGCCGCCGCCGCGCGTACGGGGTGATCCAGCGCAGCCGCGCCTGGGGCGAGTTGATCGCCGAGCAGCACCCCAGGTCGGTGCGGCTCTCCATCCACCCGCAGCCCGCCGGGGTGCTGAAGTTCGGCATCCGGTTGCTGGAGGCGGCCGACGCCTGGATGACACCCTGGCACTCGGCGGTTCTCCACCGCCCGGACGGCACCTGGGAGTTGCTGCGCAACGAGGAGGCGGCCCGGCTCGGCCAGCCGGTCGTGCGCGAGGGCCGGCCGAGCCACTACGAAGGCTACTGAGACCCGAGCTGCCGAGACCCGAACTGCTGGGGTACGGAGGCACCGGCCGGAGCGCGGTGGTCGAAGGCGATCAGCGGGTCGCCGGTGAGCGGGTGCTCGACCACCGCGGCCCGCACCCCGAAGACCTCGGCCAGCAGGTCGGCGGTCAGCACCTCGCGCGGCGCCCCCGAGGCCACCAGGGCGCCCCGGTGCAGCACGTGCAGCCGGTCGCAGACCGAAGCGGCGGCGTTGAGGTCGTGCAGCGCGACCAGGGTGGTGCGACGCTGCTCCCGCAGCAGGGCGAGGAGTCCGACCTGGTGCCGGACGTCCAGGTGGTTGGTCGGCTCGTCCAGGACCAGGACGTCCGGCTGCTGGGCGAGCGCGCGGGCGAGCAGCACCCGCTGCCGTTCACCGCCGGACAGTTGGGCGAACCGGCGGTCGGCCGCCTCGGCCATGCCGACCCGGGCCAGCGCCTCGGCGGTGATCCGGTGGTCCTCGGCGTCGTCGGCCGCGAAGGCCCGCTTGTACGGGGTGCGGCCCATCGCGACCACCTCGCGCACGCTCAGCTCGAAGTCCCCGCCGCGCTCCTGGGGCAGCGCCCCGATGTGCCGGGCCGACTGCACGGGCCGCAGCTCCGCCAGGTCTCGCCCAGCCAGCAGCACCCGCCCGACACTCGGCCGCAGATGCCGGTAGACGGTGCGCAGCAGGCTGGACTTGCCGCTGCCGTTGGGCCCGACCAGCCCGGCGATCTCTCCCTCCTCGGCGACCAGGTGGACCCCGGCCACCACCGTCCGGCCGGCCAGGGCGACGCTCAGGTCCTCGACGGCGATCCTCAACTGCGCTCCAGTCGTCGGTCCAGCAGGTAGAGCAGGGTGGGGGCGCCAAGGACGGCGGTGACCACGCCGATCGGCAGTTCCTGGCCGTCCAGCGCGGTGCGGGCCACGGTGTCGACCACGACGAGGAGCACCGCCCCGGTGAGTGCGGACAGCGGCAGCAGGCGCCGGTGGTCGCCGCCGACCAGCAGTCGGCAGACGTGCGGCACCATCAGTCCGACGAAGCCGATCGCACCGGAGACGGCGACCAGCACCCCGGTGAGCACGCTGGTCACCACGAACACCTCGCGGCGCAGCCGGGCGACGTCCACGCCGAGTCCGGCGGCCGTCTCGTCGCCCATCAGCATGGCGTTGAGGCCCCGGGCGCGGGTCTGGAGCAGGATCAGTCCGAGCGCCACCGCGGCGACGGGGACGGCGAGTTGGGCCCAGACTGCGCCGCCGAGGCTGCCCATGAGCCAGAACAGCACGCCCCGGGTCTGCTGCTCGTCGCGGGTCTGCAGGACGAGGTAGCTGGTGATGCCGCCGAGGAACTGGGCGATGCCGATGCCAGCCAGCACCAGGCGCAGCGGGGAGAAGCCGCCGCCGCGCCGGGCCATCAGCCAGACCAGGGAGAACGCGGCGAGCGCGCCGGCGAACGCCGCCAGGGAGACGGTGAGGCCGAGCGCGCTGCCGAAGGAGAGTTCGAGTCCGAAAGCGGTGCCCAGGACGATGGTGGCGACCGCCCCGAGCGAGGCGCCGGAGGAGATGCCGAGCAGGTAGGGGTCGGCGAGCGGGTTCCGGACCAGGGCCTGCACGGCGGTGCCGACCAGGCCGAGCCCCGCGCCCACCACGGCCGCCAGCAGGGCGCGGGGGACGCGCAGTTGCCAGACGATGAGGTCGCGGGTGCCGGGTTCGAGGGCCCGTCCGGTGAGGTGGTGGGCGACCACCGACCAGACCTCGCCGGGCGGGAGGTCCACCGAGCCGAGCGAGACGGCGGTGGTCAGCGCGAGCAGCAGGGCGACGGCGAGTAGGGCGGCCAGCGGCCCGGCCCGCAGAGTGCGGGCCCGGCGGCGGGCGGCGGCGGTATCGGCGTGAGCGGCCGACGTCACGTTCTACTGGCCGTTCTTGACGAGGTCGGGGTGGACGGTGGCGGCGATCTGCTGGACGGCGTCGGCGTTGCGCACCCCGGCGATGGTGGTCACCTCGGAGCCCAGCCGCACGAAGTGCCCCTCCTGGACGGCCTTCAGGCCCTGGGTCGCCGGGAAGCTCCTCAGGAACGCCTCGGCGTCGTCGAAGGCCTTGCGGGTGGCCTCCTCGCTGCCCCGGTTGCGCACGGCCAGCTGGATCCAGTCCGGGTTCTTGGCGACGACATCCTCCCAGGAGCCGGGC
Source organism: Kitasatospora sp. NPDC001159 (assembly GCF_053598235.1). NCBI lineage: Bacteria > Bacillati > Actinomycetota > Actinomycetes > Kitasatosporales > Streptomycetaceae > Kitasatospora > Kitasatospora sp. NPDC001159. Next base: position 16,850 of record NZ_JBSFJV010000057.1, on the reverse strand, counting down.
TTGAAGTCGGCGTCGCAGTCGGCGAACACGTTGCGGGCCCCGGCCTGGGTGATCACGGCGTTGGCGACCTGCCGGCCGCAGACCGCCACCGGCTGCTTGGTGCCGGCGTCGAAGTCGAAGACGAAGTAGCCGGGCCGCTTGTCCTCCGGGACTCCGGCGAGCGCGGTGCGGACCTCGCCGATCCGCTGCTCCATCCCGTTGACGAGTTCCTCGGCGCGGGCCGCGGTGCCCGTGACGGCGCCGAGGCGGCGGATGTCGTTCTCGATCTCGGCGAGGTCGGTGCGCGGCGCCTTGGCGGCCTTCGGGGTGCCGGCGCAGGCGGTGGACAGCAGGTGGACGTGCTGGATGCCGGCCGCCGCGAACTCCTCCTCGCTCGGCCCGGTGGCGCCGCCGCCCATCATCGGCATCGCGCCGAAGGTGTCGACGTACAGGTCGGCGCCGGAGCCGAGCAGTTTCTCCTTGGGGATGCTCTTCTCGCCGAGCACCGGCACCTTGACGCCCTGTTCCGCGAGGTCCGCCGGCAGGGTGCCCTTGCCGGGCGGGAAGCCGGTGCCGATCAGCCGGTCGCCCGCGCCGAGGCGCAGCAGCATCTCCAGGCTCGCCGCGTTGCTGGTGACGATCTTCGTCGGGGCCTTGGCGATCACGGTCTCCTTGCCCATGCAGTCGGCGACCTTGACGGGATAGCCACCGGCCGGGGCGGCCTGGGCGGTGACGGAGATCCCCTGTCCGCCTCCGCCGCCGCTTCCGCAGGCCGTGGCGAACAGGGCGACGGCGGCCGCGATACCGCAGACAACGCGAGGACGCATGACAACTCTCCTGGTCGGTGATCGTGCTGCGGGCCCGAACTGCGGACCCGGACCAGGTAGTCGGGCGGTACCCACGGCGGGTTCCCGGCGATTTCCGGACCGCTGGCGGCCCCGCCCGGTGGCCCGGCGCATAGGGTGGCCGGATGGCCGAACCCACCGTGCTGCGCGACGACCTCGACCTGCCCGTACGGCTCGGGCCGCACCCGCCGCGCCGGGTGGTCTCACTGGTGCCGTCGCTCACCGAGGCGGTCGCCACCACCGCGCCCGGTCTGTTGGTCGGAGCGACCGACTGGTGCGGCCACCCCGCCGGCCTGGCCGTCGCCCGGATCGGCGGCACCAAGAACCCGGACGTGCCGGGCATCCTCGCGCTCGAACCGGACCTCGTCCTCGCCAATGACGAGGAGAACCGGCGCCCCGACCTGGACGCGCTGCGGGCCGACGGGGTGCCGGTCTGGGTCACCGACATCCGCACCCTGGACGACGCGTTCCGCTCGCTGGACCGACTGCTCACCGCCGCCTGCCGACTGCCCCGCCCGGCCTGGCTGGACGAGGCCGAAGCGGCCTGGCGCGACGTGCGACCGACGGCGGACGGCCCGCGGGCCATCGTGCCGATCTGGCGCCGCCCGTGGATGGTGCTGGGCCGCGACACCTTCGCCGGGGACATGCTGCGCCGCCTCGGCCTGCGGCTGGTCCACGCCGAGCACCCCGAGCGCTACCCGGCCGTTCCGCTGCCCGAACTCCTGGCGGGCCGACCCGAGTTGGTGGTACTGCCGGACGAGCCGTACCGCTTCACCGCCGAGGACGGCCCGGAGGCGTTCCCGAACGTGCCGGCCGCCCTGGTCAGCGGACGGCACCTGACCTGGTACGGACCCTCCCTGGTGACCGCTCCGACCGTGCTGCGGCAGGCGATCGAGCACCCGTTCGTACAAGGCTCGATGAGCACATCGTAGGATGACCGCCACTCGCCGGGATCACCCGGCGACAAGTGGGGGGACCACGCATGAAGCTGAGCACCACCCGGCGGACACTGATCCTGGTATCCGCCATCGCCGTCTCCACCGCCGTACTGGCGGGTTGCGGCACCAAGCAGGCTGACAACCACCAGAACGCGGCCGCAAGCGGTACGCCCGCGGCGGCCACCGCCGCGTCGAGCGAGACGCCGAGCGCGGGCCCGTCCGCGAGCGCGACCCCGGCGCCGACCGACTCGGCGTCGGCCAGCCCCGGCGCCTCGCGCAGCCCGAGCGCCGCGGCCAGTGCCGGCGCGGGCAGGACGGCGAAGGCCGCACCGAGCACCCCGGCCGGCAACGCCAAGGCAGCCACCGGCAACGCGGCCGCCGCGCCCGCCACCCAGCCGCCGGTCGCCAAGCCCGTCATCGCCGCCCCGGTGCCGACCGCCAAGCCCGGCGCGGTGGCGCTCCCGCCGCCGCCCGCACCGCCGGCCCCGCACGTGCCGCCGTTGCAGAGCGGATGCCAGCCCAGCAAGCCCCAGCCGGACGAACCCAAGGAGGCCGTCGGCGCCGCGCTCACGGCCGCGGCCGGCCAGTCCCGGGTGCTCACCCTCAGCTCGGGCAGCACCGACAAGCTCCCGCCGCTGCCGGTCAACCTGGTCAAGGCCATCGCCTGGCAGGAGAGCGGCTGGCAGTCTGGCATCCTCGCCTGCGACGGTGGGATCGGCACCATGCAGGTCATGCCGAACTCCGTCAGCTGGATGAACGGCAAGTTCGGCACCGCCTCCGACCCCAAGACCCTGACCGGCAACATCCAGCTCGGCACCCAGCTGCTCGACTGGCTGGTCGCCTACTACGGCGACTCCTCCTTCGGCGGCAAGTACGACCTCTCCCCCGATCCGGCCACCGGCAAGACGTCGCTGCTCGACCTGGTCATCTCGGCGTACAACGCGGGCGCGGGCAACGTGCACTACAACACCGTCACCGACCCGACCACGGGCGAGGTCGTCGGCAGTCTGGACATCCCGAACCCGAAGTACGTGGCCAACGTGAAGGCACTGATGTCCAGCCAGCCGTGGAACAAGGCCGGCTGACGACTGCGGACACGGATACGGCACAGGGCCCGGGACGCTTGCTCGGGCGTCCCGGGCCCTGCTGTCGGGTGCTGAGGCGTCAGCCGCGCGCGGCGGCGACGGCGGTACCCAGCGCCTCCTTGATGCGGGGACCGAGGCGGGCGAAGCCCAGCTCCTTCATGGCGGCCCGGAGCAGCTCCTCGTCGGTCCGCTCGGTACCGTCGCCGTCGATCCACCGGACGACGGCGAGCAACTCGTCGGCCGAGTAGGCGGTCACGGGGCGACCGGGGGTGAAGTCCGGCTTCTCGCGACGGCCTGCCGGGGCCTCAGCGGGCTCGGCGGCAGCGGCCTCGGGCTCGACGGCGGGCTCGGGCTCGACGGCCGGGGCTTCCTCGACGGCCTCGGGCTCGACGGCGGCCTCCTCGGCCTCGCCGGCAACCTCGACCTCGGCAGTCGGCTCCTCCACCTCAACGGCCTCGGGCTCGGGCTGAGCAACCACCGCAGGCTCGGCAACGAACTCGACGGCTACCGCCTCTTCGAGCTCGACGACAACGGCCTCGGCCTCGGCGATCGAAGCCTCAACGGCAGCAGCGTCTTCGACCTCGGCGACGGGGGCCTCGAAGGCAACCTCGACCTCAGCGGCCGGCTCCTCCACCTCGACCGCCTCGGGCTCGGCGATCGAAGCCTCGCCCGGCTCCTCAACCTCGGCCACCGGCTCCTCAACCTCAACGGCGGGAACCTCGACAGCAGCCTCAACCTCGGCAGCAGCGTCTTCGACCTCGGCGACGGGGGCCTCGAAGGCAACCTCGACCTCAACGGCCGGCTCCTCCACCTCGACCGCCTCGGGCTCGGCGATCGAAGCCTCGCCCGGCTCCTCAACCCCAACGGCGGGAACCTCGACCTCAGCGGCCGGCTCCTCCACCTCGACCGCCTCGGGCTCGGCGATCGAAGCCTCGCCCGGCTCCTCGACCCCGGCCACCGGCTCCTCAACCTCAACGGCGGGAACCTCGACAGCAGCCTCAACCACAACGGCCTCGGCCACCGGCTCGGTCTCGGTGACCTCCTCCGTCGTCTCCTCAACGGCCGTAACCTCAGCGGCAGGCTCCTCCGCCTGCTCTGCCTCGGCCAGAGCCGCGGCGGCGGCGGCCACCAGGTCGTCGGCGGCCGGGGACGGCGCCGGGAGGGACACCACGGCGGCCGGGGCCTCTTCCTCCGTCACCTCCTCCTCCGCAGCCGACTCGGCCTCGACCTCGACCGGAACCTCAGCCGAGACCTCGGCCGCGACAACCTCGGCCTCAACCGGAGCGGTCACCGAGACCGGGGCCTCCTCCGCGAGCCCGTCCCGCTGCCCACCGGCCAGCGCCTGACGCGCAGCAGCCTCGGCGTCGACGCCCGGCTCCTCGACGCCCGGCTCCTCGACGTCCGACTCCTCGACGCGCGGCTCCTCGGCAACCAGCTCGTCCGAATCCGCCAGCCCGTTCCGCTGCCCGCCCGCCAGCGCCTGGCGCGCCGCGTACGCGGCCTCGGCGGCACGGCGGTCGGCCTTGGCGGCGGTGAGCTCGGCGAGCAGGTCGCCGAGGCCGGCCTCCTCCAGGGTGGCGCGCAGGCTGCGGATGGTGGGCAGGCGGTAGAGAGTGCCCTCGTCGGCGGCGAGGCGCTCGACCAGGTCGACCAGGTCCGCGAAGGCGAGCCCGTCCAGGTCGTGGTCGGGCAGCAGGCGGGTGAGGTCGCGCAGGCCGGTGTTGATGGCCTCGAAGGCCTGGGCGGTGCGGTCGACCACGGAGCCGTCGGCGGGCACGCTCGGGAGGGTGCCCGCGGGGGCGAGGGCGGCCCAGGCGCGGCGCTCGATCTCGGCGGAGGTGAGGGCCTCGTGCAGGTCCTCGCGGCGGACCCGGCGGTCGGTGGCCAGGGCGGCGGCCTGCTTGCGCAGCGAGCGGCCGCGCAGCCAGGAGAGCTTGACGCCGTTCTCCCGGCGCCAGCTGCTGTCGGCGGTGGCGGCCGCGAGCGCGGTGAGGTCGGTGTCGTAGGCGGCCGAGACGAGGACGGCGGAGGTGCGGTGGACCCGCTGGAGCAGCTCGACCAGCAGCGCGGTCTTGGCGACGCTGTCGGGCTCGTCGAGCTTGACCTCGGCGGCCAGTGCGGCGACGGCTTCCCAGGTCTGCTGGAGGTCGCAACCGCGCAGCTCGGCCAGGGCGGTGGAGGCGGCGCGGGCGTCCTCGGGGGTGGCGACGGTGTCGACGGCCGCGTACCAGGCGTGGGTGTCGGCGCTGAGGGTGAAGGCCCCGAGTTCGGCGTAGCGGCCGAGGTCCTCGCGGAGGTCGGGCTCCGCGGCGGCGTCCTGGGGGTCCTTGACGTCTGCGGCGCCGGCGACGTCCGCCGGGTCGGCTGCGTCGGCGTTGCGCGAGTGAAGCACTGTCATGTGTGGTCCGGTTCTGGGCGTCGACGGCGGGGCTGGCGGCGGGGGGCGACGAGCCGGGTGCGCGGATGCCCCTGGCGCGGGGCCGGGGGGCGCGCGGTCGGGCCGCCGGTTGTGGAGGCCCAGAATACGGGTGCCCGTTCGAGCCTTGCACGCACCCACCGCCGGACGGGCCGGTGTCGTGTGCCATACCGCCCGCCTGGCCGCTACTCGGGAGGGCCGCCCGGGTGGTCCGCCCCTGGTCCGGACGGGTGGCCGGGTCGGTGGCCGGGGTGCTCCGTCCGGGGCGGTCGGTGCCGCCGGAGCCCGTCCAGCGGGACCTTGCGGACACGGCGGGCCGGTCGGCCGAGCGGCGGACGGTACCCGGCCCGGCCGAGGGTGTGTCGGTCGACCGGCGCGAGGTACTCGTGCAGTGCGGTGCGGTGCCACCACGCGCCGGTTTCCCGTAGTTCGCGCCATCCGGTGAACCGGTAGAGATAGAGGGTCGCCCGGACGTGGGTCGGCGGGGCGTCGGGGAAGGGGTTGTGGCGCAGTAGCCTCAGGGTCGCCCGGTCGCCGGCCAGCAGGCGGGCGACGAAGGGCAGGAACCAGGGGCGGGCATAGGCGGGGGAGATGCCGGCGAACCACATCAGCCAGTCCAGCCTCAGGTGGTAGGGGGCGTACTGGCGCGGGAGGCGGCGCACGTCGCCGGGTTTGCCCTTGAAGCCGTACTCGCGCCAGACGGTGTGCGGGGTGAGGACGGCCTCCTCGGTGCCCTCGACCACGACCTCCTGACGCAGCCGGTTGACACTGCCGAAGGCGCCGTAGGTGTTGACGAGGTGGATCCGGTTGAAGGAGCGGTTCATCACCTGGCGGCGGGAGACCATGTTGGTCACAGGCCAGTAGCTGAGCACCAGGACGGCGACGGTCAGCGCGATCACCAGCACCTCGTACCAGACGGGGATGCCGGGGTAGCGGCGGGCGTGGACGGGCAGGCCGAGGCGGGCCGGTTCGACCGCGGCGAGGGCGAGGATGATGGTCAGCCAGTTGAGCCAGGCGAAGTTACCGGAGGCGACCAGCCACAGCTGGGTGGCGACCACGGTGCAGGCCGCGTAGCTCGCAATCGGCTGCGGGAGCAGCAGACAGACCGGGACGACGAGTTGGACGACGTGGTTGGCGGCGACCTCGACCCGGTGCAGCGGGTCGGGCAGGTGGTGGAAGAACCAGCTGAGCGGTCCGGGCATCGGCTGGGTCTCGTGGTGGTAGCGCAGGCAGGTCAGGTCGCGCCAGCAGGTGTCGCCGCGCAGTTTGATCAGTCCGGCGCCGAACTCGACCCGGAAGGCCAGCCAGCGCATCAGCCACAGGACGAGGGTCGGCGGGGCGGTGTCGGCGTTGCCGAGGAAGGCGGCGAGGAAGCCCGCTTCGAGCAGCAGGGACTCCCAGCCGAAGGAGTACCAGGTCTGGCCGACGTTGACGATGGAGAGGTAGAGGGCCCAGAGCGCCGCCCAGAGCAGGACGGAGGCCCAGAGCGGGACGGCGTCGCCGAGCCCGGCGGCAACAGCGGCGGCCAGGGCGGCGCCGCACCGGGCGACGACAGCGAAGAAGCGGTCGCTGTAGTGGAGGTGGAACAGGCTGGGCGCCTGGCGGAACGGGACGCGGGCGGTGAAGCGGGGCACCGGCAGCATGCCGTCGGCGCCGATGAGGGCGCGGAACTGCGCGGCGGCGGCGAGGAATCCGATCAGGTAGAGGCCGGCGAGCAGGCGTTGGACGAGCAGCCGGCTCAGCCAGTAGTCGGGGGCGGCGAACCAGTCCATGCGGCCCATGCCTACCACCGGCGGCCCCCGGTCGGGCCCGGCCGGGGCGCGGGCGGCGGGCGGTTCACCCGCTCGGCCCGGGCGGAGGGGGGTGCACGGCCGTACGCCGCTGCGCGATGCCCCCGGACGGCACCGTGGCGGGGAGCCTCTCCTCGGGGGTGAGAGGCGCCCCGCCACGGTGGTGGACGGTACGGAAGGTGGAGTCGGCGGCCGCGGTGCCGCGCGCGGGCGGCGGGTCGGCGGCTCAGCTCGGCAGGACGAGTCCGGACCCGCCGGCGAGGCCGGGGCGGCCGGTCGCGGTGGCGGCGCCGTTCTGCTGGAGCCGGTCGACCAGCAGCGCGGCCAGTGTGCCGAGTTCCTCCTCGGTGCGGGACTGCGCGGTGACGTCCATGCCGACGGTGAGGACGCCGTTGACCTGGCCGGTGCGGGCGGTGCGCAGCGGGGTGCAGGTGAAGCTGAAGATCTGCTGGATGCGCTGCGCCTCGGGGCGGCCGGACTGGAGCCGGACGTCGTTGAGGACGGTGGCGCGGCCGGTGTGGTAAGCCTCCGCGACCGCCTGCTGGAGGCCGGCCGCGCCGAGCTGCGGGTAGGCCGTGCCGATCGACCCGTACGCCACCGGGGCACCGAAGGTGTCGGCGTGCTGGGCGTTGGCGTAGCGGATCTCCTGGCCGGGGCCGTCGGTCAGCATGATCGGGAACGGGGAGCCGTCAAAGGCGGCGAACATCTCCTGCTGCTGGGCGAGCAGGTTGTCGCGCAGCCGGATCTCGGAGAGCAGCGCCTCGGCGAGGTGCTGGATGTCGCGCAGCCGCTCGCGCCCCCACTGCCGGGGTTCCCGGTCGAGGACGCAGACGGTGCCGATGACGGTGTTGGTGTCGTCGACGAGGGGGGCGCCGAGGTAGGCCCGGACGCCGAGCTCGTCCACGACCGGATTTCCGGCGAACCGGGGGTAGGCGAGGATGTCGTCCAGTGCGAGGGGCGAGCGCTGGGCGACGACGTGCGGGCAGAAGCCGTGGCTCAAGGGCATCTGACGGGTGGGAAGGTCGAAGGCGATGCCCCGATCCGCCCAGGAGGCGCCTTCGTCGGACGCGACGTCGGACGAGTTTGGCGGAATGTAGAGCCCCCGGAACATCTGGCGCTCGTCGTTGATGAAGTTGACCATCGCGATGGGAGCGCGGGTGATGCTGGCTGCCAGGTGGGCGAAGCGGTCGAAGGCCTCGTCCGCGGAGGGTTCGTTGAGACCCAGGCTGCGCAGCCTGCGAGTCCGTTCGGACTCCCCGGCAGCACCCGGGAACTGGCCTTGAGTGCTCATCACATCAGTCATGGCGCACATGTAATCAGACATTGGGGCGCCGCGGTGTTACCGGGACCGCTCGCCACCCCTGCTGATGAACAGTCAAAGCAGCATGTGAGCGGCCCCACGGGCGGATCGGCGGAGCGGGTGGAGATCACTTCCCTCTCAGCGCCACACCAAACCACTCGATAAAAAGATGAACCGGATTCCGCCAATCCAAGATCAACTAGCTGTGGAACCGGGGCGTGCATATGACAATGAGCCCTGCCGAAGACACGGACGGTAGTTCCCACCCCCTGGGAAAACCCGCCCAGGGGTCCGCATTGGCCCGATTGCGAGGACGCGATCGGCCCCGCCACACCTCCACACCCCCACCCGAAATCGATGGGGGAGCGGTCGGAGCGGAATCGACGGCACGAACGGAGGCACGACACCCACGCAACGAGAGGACCAGAGCATGGCGATGGACTACTTCACCGACGAGCGCCACGAGAGCCTCCGGGCAGAGGTCCGTGAGTTCGCGGAGAAGGAGGTACGCCCCGAAGTGGCCAGAATGGAGGCCGACCGGGAGGTCGAGTTCGGACTCTCCCGCGAGATCGCCCGCCGCGGCTGGATAGGCGTCACCATCCCGCGCGAGTTCGGCGGCCTCGGGCTGGGACACCTCGCCAAGACCGTCATCGTCGAGGAGTTGGCCCGGGTCAGCGGCGCGATGGGCGCGATGGCACAGGCCTCCCAGCTCGGCGTCGCCAAGGTCATCCACTTCGGCTCGAACGCCCAACGGCGCAAGTGGCTACCGAAGTTCGCGTCCGGGGAGTCGCTGCCGACCATCGCGGTCACCGAGCCGGAGTCCGGCGGCCACGTGCTCGGCATGTCCGGCACCGCCCGCCGCGAGGGCAACGAGTACGTACTCAACGGCCGCAAGGTGTTCGTCGGCAACTCGCACATCGGCGACGTCCACGGCGTGGTCTTCCGCACCGACACCGGCACCAAGGGCCTGTCCGCCTTCCTGGTCGAGAGCGACCGGCCCGGCTTCCGCGCCGGGGCGATCGGCACCCAGGGCGGGCTGCACGGCTTCAGCTTCGGCGAGCTGGTCTTCGAGGACTGCCGCATCCCGGTGGGCAACCGGCTGGGCCGGGAGGGCCAGGGCCTCGACGTCGCCTACTCCTCCTCCACCCTGTACGGCCGGCTGAACCTGGGCGCCGTCGCGCTCGGCATCCACGTCGCCGTCGTCGAGGACACCGTGCGCTACGCCGAGGAGCGGGTGCTGTACGGCAAGCCGCTCAACCAGCTGAACAGCGTCGCACTGAAGCTGGGCGAGATGCAGTCCCGGCTGATGACGGCCAAGTTGGCCGCCTACCACGCCTCGCACCTGCTCGACCTCGGCAAGGCCTGCGACGCCGAACTGATGAACGCCAAGCTCGTCAACACCGAGTACGCCATGGACTCGGCGCGCCAGGCGATGGAGATCTTCGCCGCGCGCGGCACCCAGGAGGAGCACAACATCATCCGCTACCTGCGGGACGCCACCCACATCTACGCCCCGGCCGGCACCTCGGACGTGCAGAAGCTGCGGCTGGGCCAGGTGGCTTCGGGCACGTACGGCAAGCAGTGGTCGGCCGAGCTGTCCGACCTGGCGAGCTGGGCGTGGACGGAGCTCAACCAGCTGGAGACCGAGGCGAAGGCGCAGCGCCCGCGCGGCGGTCGGGTGGTGCCGATCTCCATGGCGAGCTGAGCCGAACCGAGTCGAAGCCGAGCCCGGCCGAGCTGAGCCACCGTCCGGTTCGGAACGGTGCTGGGGGCCGCCGCGGGTCCTGGGGCCAGCCGGAAACCGCCGCCCGAACGGCGGCGAACCTTCAGCACAACAACTGTTTGACCTGTTCCTGACGGCTCTCCGGGAGACGCACCTGGCCTCCCGGAGAGCCGTTCCCGCTTCGCCGCTACAGCGCTGAACTGGGGCGTTCCGTCGGCGAACGCATCGACCGGGAGCGGGCGGCACTGCCATCAGCCGTTCACATATCGTCAGTTGATGTTGCGATGAGGGCACCTGGGACTGATAGGTTTCCTGCCGTCGGCAGCCGTGGCTGCACCCCGCCCGGACGGTGACACCGCATCACTCCGTCCGGCGACCCCGGCCCCGGCGCCCTGAAGCCCGTCCGGGCCGCCCGGGCCGACCCCGCCGTTCGGACCCGCGACCCGGCCTGCAACTCGGCCCTGCAACAAGGAATCAGATGCCAGGCATATCGGCCCCCCGCACGGGCCACCGCGCCGGCCGGTCCGGCTCCCTCCGCAGCTCGCTCCTCGCCCTCGTGCTGGTCCCCAGTCTGGGCCTCGCCGCCGCCTGGGGCTACGCCGCCTACCTGCTGCGGGACACCGAACACCGCACCGCACTGGTGGCGGGCACCGCCGTCGTCGCCGTGGTGCTGCTGTTCAGCCTGATCCGCGGCGTCCGGGCCGCCCGGACGCTGTCCGCCCGGCTGACCGGCCTGCGGACCGACACCCTCGCGCTCGCCCAGCAGGAGATCCCCGACGTGGTCGGGCGGCTACGCGCCGGGGAGACCGTCCCCACCCCGCCCACCTGGGCGCCGTCCCGGCGGATCGGCGACGAGGTCCAGCAGACCTCGGACGGCCTGGCCGCCGTCCGGCAGGCCGCCGTCGCGGCCATCGTCCACCAGGCCCAGGGCCGGGAGGGGACGAAGAAGGTCTTCCTCAACATCGCCCGCCGCACCCAGATCCTGATCCACCGGCAGATCAGCATGCTCGACGCTTTGGAGCGCGAGCACGAGGAACCCGAGCTGCTGCGCGAACTGTTCGCGGTCGACCACCTGGCCACCCGGATGCGGCGCAACGCCGAGAACCTGGTCATCCTCGGTGGCGCGCTGCCCGCCCGGCGCTGGCGCAACGCCGTGCCCGTGGTCAACGTGCTGCGCAGCGCCGTCTCCGAGACCGAGAACTACGCCCGCGTGGTCGTCCAGGGCGTGCCCCGGGCCTCGCTCAGCGGACAGGCCGTCGCCGACGTGATCCACCTGATCGCCGAGCTGATCGAGAACGGCACCACCTTCTCCCCGCCGTACACCCAGGTGCAGGTCTCCGCCCAGGAGGTCCCCAAGGGCCTGGCGGTCGAGGTCGAGGACCGCGGCCTCGGCATGACCGAGGACGAGTACGAGCGACTCAACGAGTACCTGGCCAACCCGCCCGAGCTGGACGTCTCCGCGCTCGGCGACGACCTGCGGCTCGGCCTGTTCGTCGTCGCGCGGCTGGCCGCCCGGCATGACATCCAGGTCACCCTGCGGCCCTCGCCCTACGGCGGCACCCGGGCCGTGGTGCTGGTGCCCTCGGTGCTGCTGGAGCAGGCCGAACAGCCGGCCGCGGTGCCCGGACTGCCTTCCGGTGCACGGGTCACCCGCACGCCGGTGCCGGAGCAGCAGCCGACAGCGGACGGCGACCTCGGGGAGGTCGACGAGGAGCTGTCGGGCGCGCTGGCCGGGGTACTCAGCGGGCTGCTGGGCGGGGGGTCCGCGGACCCGACCGATGGTCCGTCAGCTCCGCCTGTTCCCTCTGCTCCGTCTGCTCCGTCTGCTCCCGAGGGACTCGTGGCTGCGGCCCCGGGGGAGCCGGACGGCGGTGTGATCATCGGTGAGCTGCTCGGACGGCAGGGCGGGGAGGACGGCGCCGCCCCGTCCGACGGCGGGCTGCTGGTGGGCGCCGAGATCCCCGGGCTGCCCGGTGCGGTGGTCGTGCCCCGGCCCGCACTGCCCCGGCCGTACGACCTTCCGACGGACCCCTCAGAACTCGCCGCCGGGCTCGCGGCGGACCTCGCCGCCAGCATCGGTTCCGGCCCTGCCCCCGGTGCTCCCGGCCATGTCTCGGGCGCTTCCGGCCACGCATCCGGCTCCTCCGGTCTTCCGGACGGACCGCTCGCGGACCCGGCGGCCGCCTTCGACGGTGTCCCCGCCGATCGCTCGGCGCCCACCCACGAACGCCCGCAGGAGGACCACGTGGAGCACGGCCCGGACGGCGAACTGCGCACCCCGCGGGTCCTGCCGCAGCGGGTCCGCAACGCCAGCCTCGCCGAGCAGCTCCGCGAGGCCCACGCACCCGGCGCGATGATGCCACCGGTGTCGCCGGCGTCCTCGATGTCGCCGTCCCGGCCGTACGGGGCGCACGCCGCCCCGAACGGCCCCCGGTTCGACGGCCGCGATGCCGACGACGCCTCACCGACGCGCTCACGCGCCACCATGGCCGCCATCCAGCGCGGCACCCGGAGCGCCCGCGCGGCCGGTACCGAACCGGACGCGCCCGCCATTGCCCCCAACCCGGCCGCCCCTTCCGCCCCTCAGGAAGCCCCTGCGGAAGCCTCCGCCGTTCAGGAAGCCAAGGATCAGCAGTGATGACGCAGCACACCGACACCCAGCGCGACCTCAACTGGCTGCTGGACCAGCTGGTGGCGCGGGTACCCGAGACCCGGCACGCCATCGTCCTCTCCGAGGACGGCCTGCTGGTAGGCATGTCCCAGGGACTCGACCGGGCCGACGCCGAGCACCTGTCCGCCGTCGCCTCCGGCCTGCAGAGCCTCGCCCGCGGCGCCGGGCACCGCTTCAACGGCGGGCGGGTCCGGCAGACCGTGGTCGAGATGGACCAGCTGTTCCTGTTCGTCACCACCGCCGGGCAGGGCGCCCGGCTCGCCGTCCTCACCAGCGAGCAGGTGGACGCCGGGCTGATGGCGTACGAGATCAACATGCTGGTCAAGCAGGTCGGCCAGTACCTCACCGCGGCGCCGCGAAGCGACGCGGGCCGGGTCGGCGCGGGTGGCGGTGCGTGACCACCGCCGACGCCGACGAGGGCTGGTTCTACGACAAGGACGCCGGCCATCTGGTCCGCCCCTACGCGATCACCAACGGGCGCACCGGCCCGGTCCGTGACGGCTTCGCGCTGATCACCCTGGTGGTCACCGCCGACCCGCGCACCGACACCAGCCGGTTAGCACCGGAACCGGCCGCGATCCTCGACATGTGTCGCGAACGCCCGCTGGCCGTGGCCGAGATCGCGGCCACCATGGACCTGCCGGTGAGCGTGGTCAAGGTGCTGCTGGACGACCTGGCGGAGGCCCGGCTGATCCTCACCCGGGCCCCGGTCCAGCTCGCCGAGGCGCCGGACATCTCGCTGATCCAGGCCGTGATCGAGGGCGTCCGCCGGCTCTGACCGGTGGGCCCGCCCCTCACCGCACCACCCCGTTCTCATCCAGGAGACCCGAATTGACGACCCAGAGCCTGGTGCCGGGCGCGGTCAAGATCCTCGTCGCCGGCGGCTTCGGCGTCGGGAAGACCACCATGGTCGGCTCGGTCAGCGAGATCGAACCGCTGCAGACCGAGGAGCGGATGACCCGCGCCAGCATCGGGATCGACAGCCTCGAAGGCGTCCAGGACAAGTCCACCACCACGGTGGCGATGGACTTCGGGCGGATCACCGTCCGCGAGGACCTGGTGCTCTACCTCTTCGGCACGCCGGGGCAGTTCCGGTTCTGGTTCATGTGGGACGACCTCGCGCTCGGCGCCCTCGGGGCGGTCGTCCTCGCGGACACCCGGCGGCTCGAATCCAGCTTCGCCGCCGTGGACTTCTTCGAGCAACGGGGCATCCCGTTCGCGATCGGGGTCAACTGCTTCCACGGCCGCCGCGAGGCCAGCCCGGAGGACGTCCGCCGGGCCCTGGACCTCGGGCCGGAGGTGCCGGTGGTGCTGTGCGACGTCCGGGAGCGGGCGTCCAGCAAGGAACTGCTGCTCGCCCTGCTCGACCGGGTGCACCGGGAAGCGCTGGCGGCCGGGCGGCGGTGACGCCCGGCACTTCCAGCTGCTCCGGTTCCCTCTGGTCTTCCGGTTGTTCCCGGTATTCCGGTCAGGCCTTGGTCGGGGTGAGTTCGGTGAGCGCGTCGACCAGCGGGGCCAGTTCGGGGGCGCCGGCGGCCTGGGCCAAGGTCGCCTCCAGGGTGGCGTCGTGCACCGGGCGGGCGGCCTCCAGCAAGGCGCGACCCTCCGGTGTCAGCTCGGTGTAGATGCCCCGGCGGTCGTCCGCGCAGAGATAGCGGCTGAGCAGGCCCCGGTCCTCCAGGCGGGTCACCAGGCGGGTGGTCGCACTGCTGCTGAGCGCCGCCGCGCCAGCCAGCTGCTGCATCCGCATGTGCCAGCCGTCCTGCCGGGAGAGGGCCTCCAGCACGGTGTACTCGACCACCGAGAGCTGGTGCTCGGCTTGGAGCGCCTTCTCCAGCGCGGTGTCGATCAGCCCGTGAAGTGCGGCGAGCGTGCGCCAGCCACTGGCCCGGACCTCGGCGGCGTCATCGTGGATCCCCATGGCTCGCCTTCCCTTCGCGTTCGCCCGTGCTTCCCGTTGCGTCTCCCCTCTGACAAGTATGCCATTTGCGCGCGGATTATCTGTCTCTGCAATTACTTGGACTTATAGCTCCGCGGTAGCTGTTTCTGCCGTGGCTGCCTCTGCGGTGGCTGTTTCTGCCGTGGCTGTCTCCGCGGTAGCTGCCTCTGTGGTGACCGCCTCTGCGGTGACCGCCTCCTCTGGTGTCCAGGCCGCCGAGCAGAGTGCGGCGGCCAGCGCCTCGGTGTAGGCGGCGGCCGCCAACCAGGCGGTGGCGAAGGCGTCGTGGTCGTCCTGGACGATCCGGCCGAACACATCGCGCTGCTGGTTCACCGCGGCCGCCCGGAGGCCGTCCAGCAGCTCGGCGGCGGTGGCCAGACCGGCGGAACGCAGCAGGCTCCGCTCGGCCGCAGCCGTAGCCGCACTCGGGGCGAGGGCGTGCCGGCCGGTGGTGACCGTCTGCTCCACGCGGCGGCCGAGCACGTGCACGGGCGGGCCGTCCGGGGATGCGACCGTCACCGTTGTGGGACCGGTCGGGGCACCTGCCGGGAGGTCCGCGGTCTGGAGACGCTCCAGGCCGAGGTTGACCCGGCCCGCCCGATCGGCGGGGAGGGCGAGCGCGTCGTGGGCGTCCGGGAGTGTGCCGACCGCGAGCAGGCGCAGCTCCGGGCGGTCCGCGCGCTCCAGGCGGCCGATCACCCGCAGCCTCAGGCCCGGCGCGGTGGCGAGCAGGGCGAGGTTGGCCCGGAAGGCCAGCCCGGGGTGCTCGTGGCCCGGGCGCAGGGCGATGACCGAGCCGCCTTCGCCGCAGTGGGCGAGCAACCGGGGCGCCCCGCCCGGCCCGTACGAGGCCGGGCCCAGCAGGGTGATGTCCAGGAACAGCAGGTCGCTCCCGGCCGGACGGGTCTCGTACGGCAGCTCCTGCGCCGCGAGGGCCCGCGCCACCTGGGCGGCCGGCGGATCGGACCAGAGCCGGGCCGCCGGCTGCGCCGTCCAGTCCGTACCCGTCGCGCGGACCGCCCGGACCGAGGCCCCGGCGCCCAGCCGCCCGGAGACCGACCTGGTCGCACCCTGGACGGCCAGCCCCGCACGGCTGAACTCCCGGTGACTGAGCGCAGCGTCACCCAGCCGGACCGTCCGGTTGCCCGCCCCGACCGCGAGCGGAGCGGCGGCCTCGGCGTCACCGTGCGGGGCCACCTCGGCGATCGTGCTCAGCCTGCCGTCGGCGTCCACCGCCCAGCTGACCGCGCCCGCGTGGGTGGCGGTCAGCACGGGTTCGGCGAACAGGCCGTACAGCCGCAAGCCGCCCTCCTCCGCGTAGGTCTGGCGGGCGGTGCCGCGCAGACCGGGGGTGGAACCGGCGGTGGCCGTCAGCGCGGTGGTGAGGCCGAGCAGGTCGCGCAGTCCGGCGACCAGATCGGCCAGCCGGTGGTCGGGGGCACCGGAGCGCGCCGCCCGGATCCGGGTCACCACGGCGACCGCCGCCGCGGCCGAACGGTACAGCCCCGCCAGGCGCGCCCGGTGGGCGGCCCGCAGCAGCTCCGCCTGGGAGACGGCGCCCGCTCCGCTCACCCCTGCCGCCAGGACGGCGCAGGCGGCCCGGTGGAGGTGGCGGCAGGCGTCGAGTTCGGGCGGGGAGAGGGGGGTGGGGTCGGGCGCTGCGGACGTCTTCGCTGCTCCTGCTCCCGGTTGCGGGGCGGGTGCCTCGGATGACTCGGGTTCCGCGGGTGCGCTGATGGCCTCGTTGATGGCCTCGTTGGTGGTCTCGGTCGCTTCGGCGATCGGGCAGAGGCTGACGGCGGCGGCCCGGTGGACGCAGGCCGGGGCGAGCAGGCAGCCGCAGCGGACGTCGCCCTGGTCGGCGACCACCCCGCCCCGGGCGTGCAGGACGAGCAGGGCTTCCTCGTCCACCTGCACCCGCCACTCCTCGCCGTCGCGGGTCACGGGCAGGTGCGCCAGTTTGGCCGCCGCGCCGTCCAGCCGCTTCCGCAGCCGGGCGCTCAGCCCGGCCACCACCTCGGCGACCACCTCGGGCCGGACACCCGGCCAGTCGTGCTCACGCGTCGTCGCGCTCATTAGAGGACCATCCCTTCTGCGGCCCTCTTCGGTAGGGTTGTGACCTCTCGGTCCCGGTGGGTGCATGGCCAGTCGCGCGAGCCGTTCG